>JAUXEH010000244.1 GCA_030620655.1 Candidatus Aminicenantota bacterium
GCTGCTTCAGGGCTTTCCCGACCCCCTCTCCGATCTTATCCTGTGCCTCCAAAGGATGAAGCCACACGGCCGCCGCTCCGATGGCGTCCTTGACCGCCACCGTCTCCACTTCGCCGAACATGTCCTTAACCTGCCCACAGATCGCCCTGTCCCCGGAGACAAACACCACAGGCACGTTGTAGTGCCCGGCGATCAGGGCGTTCCAGCCGGCCTCGGGCAGGGACACGCCGTTCACCGTCGAGTCGGTGACCACACCGCTCATGGTGTGTTCGATGATGGCATCCGGCGTCCCGGCCCGGGCATGGTAGCCGATGAAAATCACGGCGTCGAATGTCTCGTCGATCCCCTCCATCATCGATTTGTGGCCCCCGGACCAGTCCCGCACCAGTATGGCCCTTCGATCCAAAAGATCGGGCAGAATGTTGCGGGCCGAACCGTGGGAATCGCGCACCCAGACTTCTGTGGCGCCGGCCTTGCAGGCACCCTCCACGGACGCATTGGTATCCTCAGTCATGATGCGGCGGAAAAGACCGTAGTCCCGTCCCGAGCTGCTGCACTCTTCAGAGGTCACAACTCCGGAGATCCCCTCCATGTCCACAGAAATGAAGACCTTCAGGCCCTCGGCCGGTTCGGCCTGCGCCATCAGGCAGAGGGCGCATACCACCATTCCCAATCTCAAGGCTTTTTTCATATCTTCCTCCTTATGAAGACAAGTCCCTATCAAATCACCCGATGACATCTGAAATGATCGGATGGAAAAAGACGGCTTCTAGTCTTTGAGCTCCTCGATAAACGGCCGGGCGAACCGCTGCTCGAACGCCTTGTTCTGCTTGAGCTGATGATCCCAGTAAAAATTCCCCGGGCCCATCTTGTTGAGCAGGCGGAAGAAGGCGATCCGGCCTTTGGGCATCTTCTCCCACGGTGCCAGCATCTTAAGGATGCTCTCATCGAAACCTTTTTCGGCCGGGCAGTTCTTTCCCAACAGATAAAAACCGTTGAATAATTTCTTAGTCATCCAGCCCGGCTGCATCTGGCATCCTTCGACGCCGCCCCGGACGGCCGTGCCGTGATAGGCACACCCCAAGCGTGAGGCCAGCTTGACCAGGTACCGCTCGACATACCGCGAATGGGCCGGTTCCGGGAATCCCGACTGCACGATGAATCCTAGGGATGGATTCTCCGGACGGCCGCGAAGCGGCTCCAGCGCTTCGATAAAATGTTTGACGATCCCGGGCATGGCATCGGTGTAGAGGGGAAAGGCCAGGATGACATGCTCGGCCTTGGCAAACATCTCGACCTGATGCTCCAGGTCCTTGGTCCGGTTCAGATAGGCGACCTCCACCTGGTTGTCCGGGCGATCCAGAAATCCTCGACAGAATTGCTCCATGAGCAGCTTGGTGTTGCTGGTTTTTCCACGGGGCGATCCATTAAAGACGGTCAAGCGCATCGGCGACCTCCCTCACATCCTGGTCGAGCCCACCGGAGAAAACCAGGTCGGTCTTGAAATTCAGGGCAAATCGGGAAAACATATCCGTAATGATCTCCAGGTCTCCCTCGTCCGTCTCAGGGGAACGCTTCAGCAGGATCCCCAGGCGGGGATACGTCGCATATCTCCTGTGGTGATGGCTTTCCTCCTGCACAAACTCGAAATAAGGGTGGAGCAGGGGGATGAGCCGGTCCTGGGTCTTCTTGAGCAGCGCACTGGTAAAACCCATCAAAATAGGGGATGCCATGAGCACAAAGTCGGCGTTGATGAATTCCCGGCAGACATGGTAGGATTCATCCGGGAACACACACTTGCCCGGGGTCTTGACCCAACAACCCCAGCAGCCCGTGCAGTAGCGGATGTCCATGTCCCTCAGGGTCTGCGTTTGGACCTCGTGTCCTTTGCCTTTCAACTCGATCTCCAGATCATGCAGGTAGGCTCCGAATTCCGCATCCTGCGTATCCGGGTTCCCGTCCAAGATCAGGATTCGCATGTCACACTTCTCCTTTAGCTGCGCTTATTTAACACGTTTCAGACTCCTGACTCAGAACAGCCTCCAGATCGAATCCGAGCGCGTGCCCGCTTTAAATCGGCCGTACCAGAGGCATGCCGGGTAAAGGATCACGAGCCCGGCCAGCCAGATCAAATACATGAACGGCAGGCTGCCTTCCGCCCGGGAAGCCGTGAGAAGCCCTACCAGGGCATACAGATAAAGATGGGCCAGATAAAAGAACATGGGCGTACGGCCGTAAACCATCAGGGGCTTCCCCCACTGCTTGAGGCCCGGGCCGATCCGCGAGAACATCCAGAGCACAAGCAGGCAAGCCCCCAGGGTCAGTAAGAGGTAGGCCGCGCTGGGCGGGTATTTGGTGACGTTGAAAAACGCGATCAGGCCGCCGCCCTCATAGGGATGAATGCTCCCAAAGCTTCCCAACAGTCGAAGGACCGGGAACGTCAGGAGAAACAAGAGTCCGGTCAGGGCAGCACTCCGGTAAGCCCGGTCCGCATCCGAGCTCAGCCTGCGGCCGAAGACCATGCCCAGACCAGCAATACCCGCCCAGGGAACTACGGCGTAGGTCACCTGGGCCATGCCGGTCCGGCCGGGGATCATGAGTATTCTCACCAGAGGTGAGAACAGATGTTCCACACGGCTGGGATCGGGTGTCACGAGCCAGGTCAGGATCAGAGCCGCTGCGCTCAGGCCTAAAACGAGTCCCCACTTCAAGTGGAGCAGCAGGGCTCCCATGATCATGGCCGCGCCCAATGCGAAAAGCACACCGAAGTGGAACCAGACCTGGTCCCTTCCACCCGGAGGCTCCAGGCTGCCCGAAGGACCCATCAGCCAGCAGGGATTCTCCACAAAGAACTGTAACAGGATGAGCAGGACCCCACGCTTCAGGAAGTGGCGGCTGATGCGCGCCTGGGACCAGCCCATACGACTGCGGGATTGGGCGAAAAGGACCATCCCGATCCCCAGCAGGAAAAAGAATCCCGGGGCGCAGGGGTGGCTGATGACGCGCGTGAGAAACGCCCATAGGCTTTCATAGTTGGGAAGGGGGATTCCCCAGAACTCGTTGGGATGCATACGGGCCACGAAATAACTGGCATGATCCACAGCCATGAGTACCAGGATAAGCCCCCGGAGGGCATCCAGGGGCAGCAGGCGTTCCCCCTCGGTTCTGACCCCGTCCTGTGTCATGTGGGCTCCTTGCTGATTTTTTCAGATCGCAGAGTCGATTTGGCGGCTCAAGCCTTTTCGGCGATGAGCAGGGTCTTGGGATCGAACCTGAGCGGGAGTTCGCCGGGGGGAGTATGATCCCGGTTCTTGACCATGTTCAATCGGACAAATCCCTCCTGGAAGCTCAGCGTGACGAGCACGGCGATCCCTCCCAGACAGCCCTTGAGCAGCAGGGGGACGCCCTCCTCGTCGAAGAGCGGCTCCTCCCCACGCAGGGAAACGCTGAACCAGACTTCAAGCCCCAGCCTCTGCGCGAAATCCTGGAACATCCGCAGATCATCCTGGCAGGAGTGGGTGAAATCGAAGCCGTCCACGATCACGGTCTCAGCGGCGAACTGACCCTGTGTTATCAAGGCCTCGACACTCTTCAGGATCTGCTCCGTGTTCGCCCCTTCCTGCTTGAAGTTCATGATCACCCGTTTGCGGATGAGCTCATCGTGGACCTCGACCGCGTCCTCCAGTTGCCGCTTCTTGGCGATCTCCTTGAAGATGTCCTCGTACCGGTTGATAATGTAGTCCACCCGGCTGGAGTAGGACACATGGATCACCGGCTTTCCCTGGAACAGCTTGTCCGTGGCGATGTGCACCAGGCACGCCGTCTTGCCCACGCCTTTCCTAGAGGCCAGGATCCCGATGTTGCCGGCTCCCACCCCCCCGTGCATGAACTTTTCCAGGATCCGCAAGGGGCTGCGTTTGATCAGTTCTGCTTTGACCATGTCGTCTCTCCTCCGGTTATCTCGCTCGTTTGGCTCTCTGTTTTTCCCGGTATTCCTCGATCAGCGACTCCGAGATGTTGGCCGGCACCCGGCCGTATTTGAGGAATTCCATGGTGAACTCCGCCTTCCCCTGGGTCAGGGAACGCAGCATGCCGGCATAGCCGAACATCTCGCTCAAGGGGACTTCGGCATCCACGCGGGCGAAGGTGCCGTCTTCCACGGAGCTTATGATGACGCCGCGGCGCTGGTTGATGGTGGCGAAGACTTTGCCGGCGAACTCGGACGGCCCCTCCACCGACACCTGCATGATGGGTTCCAGGATCTGGGGCTTGGCCTTGAAATAAGCCTCCCTGAACGCCTCGCGGGCGGCGGTCCGGAAGGCGATGTCCGAGGAGTCCACGGGGTGGGACTGGCCGTCGGTCAGGGCCGCCTTCACTCCGACGATGGGGAATCCGATGAGCTGCCCC
Source organism: Candidatus Aminicenantota bacterium (assembly GCA_030620655.1). Classification (GTDB taxonomy): domain Bacteria; phylum Acidobacteriota; class Aminicenantia; order Aminicenantales; family Aminicenantaceae; genus JAUXEH01. The sequence continues at coordinate 4,408 of JAUXEH010000244.1, forward strand.
TTGACCATGGCGGCCTTGAAGCCCTTGTCGCAGGAAGGGATGAACTCCCGGGGGATGTGCCCGCCCTTAACCTTGTCAACAAACTCGTAGGAGCCCTCGGGCCAGGGCTCAAGGTGGCCGACAACCCGCCCGAATTGTCCGGACCCTCCGGTCTGTTTCTTGTGCGTGTAATCGAAGTCCGTCCACTGGGTTATGGACTCCCGGTAGGCGACCTGAGGCATCCCGGCTTCCACCTCGACGCGGTACTCCCGCTTCATCCGCTCCATGTAGACATCGAGATGCAGCTCACCCATGCCTTGGATGATGGTCTGCTTGGATTCCGGATCCACGTAGGTGCGAAAGGTGGGGTCCTCCCGTGTGAAACGGCCCAGGGCCTTGGCCATGTTGTCGGAAGACAAGCCATCGGACGGAGTGATCGCCAGCGGCACCACAGGATCAGGGACGTGGATCGAGGTCATGGAATAGTTGAGTCCCGGGGAGACAAAGGTGTCGCCGGAGAAGCAGTCGATGCCGAAGAGCGCCACGATATCTCCGTTGGCGGCGGATGAGATGTCCTCCATGCTGTCGGCGTGCATCCGGATGAGGCGCCCCACCTTGAAGCGTTTGCC
>JAUXEH010000286.1 GCA_030620655.1 Candidatus Aminicenantota bacterium
AATTCCCTGCAGCCGGAACTGCAGGCCTCACTGGAGCAGCTCGGCTGGCAGCCCCCGGAAAACGAAAACTAAAGCGATCCCCATCCCTGACGTGGTTTCGCAACTTTTGTTCCTATTTGCAAACCTTTTTACTAAATCTTCGTAATAATAAGCAGGAGACAAGAAATGGAAGTACTATCACGCGCGGATGAGATAATGCTCCTGGCCATCCTGAGGCTTAAGGACAATGCCTATGGAGTCAGTATCGTCAAAGAGGTACAGCAGCGCACCGGGAAGACACTCAAGCTGGGGGGCCTCTGGGTTTCCCTGGACATCCTGGCCAAAAAGGGCCTGGTATCCAAGCAAATGGGGGACCCGACCCCAGCCAGGGGAGGGCGCAGCAAGATCTACTACACCCTGACTCCCTCAGGCCTCAAAGCCCTGGAAAGGGTCAACGAATTCAATCGATCCCTGTGGAAGGGAATCCGTGACGTCAACCAGGATTATCAGATTTGATGAGCAATACCCGATCTCCCAAACCGCCCCGCCTGTTCGTTTACCTGGAGAACATCATTGCTCGGTCGGAAGAGAAGCAGACGATCTTCGGGGACATGGATGAGTTCTATGTCGAGCTTGTACGGGAAAAGGGGCGGATCAGGGCATTTCTGTGGTACGGCGGCCAGATCCTGAACGCCTGTCCGCTGCTGTTGCTTAATTCCTTCTATGGGGGGCTGTCCATGATCAAGAATTATCTAAAGATCGCATTCCGCAACATTCAGAGACACAAAGGCTATTCGTTCATCAACATAGCCGGACTGGCTCTCGGCATCGCCTGCTGTATGCTTATCCTGCTCTGGGTCCAGGATGAGCTGAGCTATGACCGGTTTCATGAAAACGCCGAAAACCTCTATGCCGCCACCTTCAGCAACGGCAGCAAGGTGACACCCACGGCATTGGCCGAATACCTCAGGACAGAGTATCCGGAAATCACACACACTTCGCGCTTCAGGAACATCGGCGACAACCTCTTGAAATACGAAGAGACCGAGATAAACGAAGACGACGGCATCATGGTGGACCCGGACTTTCTCGACATGTTTACCTTTCGGTTCGTCAAGGGTGACCCCGATACGGCGCTTTCAGATCCCAATTCCATCGTGATCTCTGAAAGCCTGGCACGCAAGTACTTCGGGATGAGGGATGCCATCGGCCGGATCCTTACCTTCAACGCCCGGTATGAGCTGAAAGTGACCGGTGTTATCGAGGATTATCCCCTCAATTCGCATAGCCAGTGCGCATATATACTCCCCCTGGAAATACCTGAAACCACTTGGCAGAGCAACAATATCCGGACATACGTGCTGCTGCTGGCCGGTACCCAGGTTCGCTCCGTCGATGCGAAGATATCGGATGCGGTGGAGAGGCACCGTCCGCAGGACCAGCGCGTGATGTCTCTGCAGCCGATCACCCGGCTGCACCTGAATCCGTTCAACCACAGAGGCGGGCCCATTCTGTACGTCTATCTCTTTTCGGCCATGGCAATGTTCATCCTGCTGATCGCCTGTATAAATTTCATAAACCTCACTACGGCCAAATCTGCGGCGCGGGCTAAGGAGGTGGGCATACGCAAGACCGTGGGCGCCTGCCGCGCCAACCTGATCCGCCAGTTCTTCGGCGAGTCCCTGCTCTTGACCCTTATCGCCTCGGTTGTAAGCTTGGGTCTCGTCAACCTGTTCCTGCCCATGTTCAACACCCTCACAGGCAAATCCTTCACCTGGGGATTCCTGGTTCGGCAGAATTCAGTGCTGGGGATTTTCGGGATCATCCTACTCACGGTGGTTGTGTCCGGCAGTTATCCGGCACTCTTCCTCTCCCGGTTTCAGGCGGTTAAAGCGCTGAAGGGGAGACAGCTGACCGGGATGAAAGGCGCTCTTTTCCGTAAGATGCTGGTCGTGGTGCAGTTCTCGCTGTCGGTACTACTCATCCTCGGAGCATTGATGGTCTTCAGGCAGGTGAATTTCTTGAGAGAGCGCGATGTGGGATTTGATCGGGAAAACATCGTCTATTTCGGCATAGGCACCCGGTTTCGCCAGAACATCGACACCATAAAGGCGGAGCTGCTGTCCCATCCGGATATCCTGCATGTCACCCTCACGGATATCCCCCCCTACCGGTGGATGTCGAATGCCGGGTTCGGTGATGTCCACTGGGAGGGCAAGACCGATCAGAAGGTCAAGATGGTCATGACGGCGGTTGACTATGACTATCTGGACACCTTCGAGCTCGAGATGGCCCAGGGCCGGTTTTTTTCAAAGGCGTATTCCACGGATGCCTCGGAAACCTATGTGGTCAATGAAGCGGCCGTGAGGGCCATGGAGATGGACGATCCCGTCGGCAAAGAGCTCAAAATCTGGGACCTCAGCGGATCGATCATCGGGGTGGTCAAGGATTATCATTTCGAATCGCTCCATAACCCGATTATCCCCATGGCCATGCGTATCAACCCGAATTGGTACTACCAGGCCTGTGTCCGGATCGCCACCCAAAGAATCCCGGCTACACTGACATTTTTAGAAGACAAATGGAAGGCGATCTACCCGGAATACCCCTTCGAGTACCGCTTCCTGGACAGCACGATCCGCAACCAGTACCGCGCGGAGGAACGTGTCGGAAAGATCGTGACCGTTTTTACGGTGCTGGCCATTTGTATTTCCTGCCTCGGCATTTTCGGGTTGTCTTCTTATACAGCCGAGCAGCGCACCAAGGAGATCGGGATACGGAAAGTCCTGGGTGCCTCGGTTTCCAGCGTCTTCAGGCATGTCTCCAGGGAATTCGTAATACTCGTGATCCTCGCCAATTTCATCGTCTGCCCTCTTGCATACTTTATCCTGAATCAATGGCTGCAGAACTTCGCCTATCGGGTCGGCCTGGCCTGGTGGACATTCGTCATGACAGGAATAGCGGTCCTGATGATTTCTCTGCTTACGGTCAGCTGGCAGATCATACGCGCCGCCAACGCCAACCCAGTGGATTCCCTGCGCTACGAATGAAAACCTATTCGTAGCGCAGGGACTGGACCGGGTTTGACAGGGCCGCCTTCAGAGTCTGAATGATGACCGAGAACACGGCCACGGCCAAGGCTAAAATGCCGGCCAACAGGAACGGCCCCAAACCGATCGAGGTCCGGTAGGCGAAATCCTGCAGCCACACGTTCACGACAAAGTAGGCGGCCGGCCAGGCAAAGATATTGGCAACCAGCACCCAGCGGGCATAACTTTTTGTCAGCATGAAGACGATTCCGGATACGCTTGAACCCAACACCTTGCGGATGCCGATCTCCTTGGTTCGCTGCTCCGTACTGTAGGCCGCCAGGCCGAAGATCCCGAGGCAGGCTACCAGCACTGTCAACTCACAGAACGAGATGAGAAGCAAGGCCAAACGTCTCTCTTCGTCATAGGCCCGGAGATGGAGGTCATCCACGAAGACATAGTCGAATATCTGTCCGGGTAGGATGCCGGACCAGATCTCCCTGATCTGGGAAATGACCTCTTGATTCTTTTTCCCGGAAAGCCGCACCAGCAGTTCGGGGGCATCCTCGCCGCTCCGGAATACGACGGTAGGGAGGATAGGGGAGTGGATCGAGTTCGTGTTCCAGTCCTCGAGTAGGCCGATGACGCGAAAGGCCTTGTCGCCTTGATAGAGGAGCTTACCCATAGGGTCCTCCAGGCCTAGTTCTCGGGCCGCTGTCTGGTTGATCAAGACAGACTGCATGTCGTCGCCCCGATTCATCTGGAAATTTCTCCCTGAGACAAGCTTCAATCCCAGCGTAGGGACGAAGTCCGGGTCCACGTCCAGGGACTGGAGGATCGTCCCCTCTTCCTGTCTTTTATCCTCCGTGTGCATGGTGGAGATGTTGCGGTTCTGCGCCGAGGGGAAGCTCGAGAGCGAAGCTGCTGCCAGGGCCCCGGTCCGGGTCAAGATCTGGCCCTTGACGATGGAGGCATTCTTGAGACGGGACGCATCCGGGTTTCTTAAGATAATGAGGTTTTCCCTACTGTAACCCAAGTCCTTCGTCTCTGAGTACCGTACCTGTTTGAGGACAGTCAGGGTACAGACGATGAGTGCGCTGGCGATGAAAAACTGAACTCCCACCAAAACCCTACGCAGCCCGGCACGCGAGGGCCCCCGTGAGGCTCCAGATCGGAAAATGACCGCCGCAGGGAAGCGGGACAGGAATAATGCCGGATAGGAGCCCGCCAGCAGGCCGACCACCAGCACCATGGCCGCCACCGCGGGCAGGATCCAGGGCGTTGACAGGAGAGC
>JAUXEH010000216.1 GCA_030620655.1 Candidatus Aminicenantota bacterium
CGGCCCTGGTACGGGTGGCCGACACCCTCGGCGCCCTGCAGTATCTGGCCAAGGCCGTGACCTCCAGCCTAAGCCCCCGGGTGGTAGGCATCACGGGGAGCGTGGGGAAAACCACGACCAAGGAATTTACGGCCCAGCTCCTCTCCTCCACCTACAGCGTCCTCAAATCGGAGGGCAACTTCAACAACCACCTGGGCCTGCCGCTTTCCCTCCTGCGGCTCGAGGATCACCACGACATAGCCGTGCTGGAATACGGGATGAGCGCACCGGGAGAGATCACCGCCCTGACCCGAATCGCGTCCCCGGACATCGCCCTGATCATCAATGTCCGGCCCGTGCACCTGGAGTTTTTTCCCGACATCCGCGGCATCGCGCGTGCCAAGCAGGAACTGCTGGACGGCACCTCCGCCCAAGGGACCGCCGTCCTCAACCGGGACGACCCGCTGGTCCGGGAGATGGCCTCATCCTGGGAGGGTGACGTCCTGTTTTTCGGGCTCTCCGAGGCCTGCCCCATACGGGCACGGGACATCCGGGCCCGAGGCTGGGACGGGATGTCCTTCGACCTCGTCTACGGAGGGGAGTCCCGGCCCGCGGCGCTGCCCTTTTTCAACCGCGGCCAGCTCTACAACTTCCTGGGAGCAGCGGCCGTCGCCCGGGTCATGGACGTCCCGCTCGACAAGGTCGTGGAAGCCGCCTCTCACCTCCGTTCGTTCGAGAACAGGGGCCGGATCCTAAAGTTGGGCCGGGGCATCCGTGTCATCGACGACTCCTACAACTCCAACCCCTCGGCCCTGGAAGAAGCGCTCGCTGCCCTGGCCGGGCTGCCGGGAGGACGCAGGCTCGCAGTCCTGGGTGACATGCTGGAGCTGGGGGGCGAGGAGATCGCATTCCACCACGAGGCGGGTGCCAGGGCGGCCGCACTCGGGGTTGACCTGCTGGTCTTGGTGGGCCCCCTCAGCCGGCACACGGCAGACGCTGCTACCGGTGCCGGCCTGGACCCGGAGCACGTGCTGGTCTTCGAGGATTCCCAGGCGGCCGCCCGGGCCCTGCCCGCCCTGCTGGCGGCGGAAGATGTCATCCTGATCAAGGGGTCGCGCGGCATGCGGATGGAAGTGGTGGTGGAGAGACTCATCAGGGAGGAAGGTTAAGCGATGCTGTACTGGCTGCTCGTCCCTCTGAAGGAATACATCAGCTTCTTCAACGTGTTCCGGTACATAACGGTCCGGACCTTCCTGGCCGCGAGCACGGCACTCCTGCTCAGCCTGCTCCTGGGTCCCCTGCTCATCAGGCTGCTCAAGAAGCTTCAGATCGGCGAGGAGATCCGGGACGTGGGGCCGCAGTCCCATCTCGCCAAGAAGGGAACCCCGACCATGGGCGGCTTCCTCATCATCGCCTGCACGCTGGTTCCCACCCTGCTCTGGGCCGATCTCACCAACACCTACGTGTGGCTGGCCGTGGTCACCCTGGTCCTGTTCGGAGCCCTCGGGTTCTGGGACGACTACCTCCAGGTCAAAAAGAAAAAGCCCGCGGGCCTGATCGCCCGCACCAAGTTCATCTGCCAGATCATCCTGGCAGGAGTGGCCGGCATCATCCTGCTCTACCTGGGGAGCCGCGGGGAGTTCGACCTGCGCCTGTCCGTCCCCTTCTTCAAGCATTTCACGCCCTACCTGGGCTTTTTCTACTTCCCCTGGATCATGTTCATCATCACCGCCTCTTCCAACGCCGTGAACCTGGCCGACGGCCTGGACGGGCTGGCCATCGGACTTTCGCTCATCAGCGTGGCCTCTTTCACCGCCATCTGCTACATCGCAGGCGATGCGCGTTGGTCCACCTATCTCGACATTCCCAGGGTCGAGCTGGCCTCGGAGCTGACGATCTTCCTGGGTGCCATGGCCGGGGCGTGCCTGGGATTCCTGTGGTATAACTGCCACCCGGCCGAGATTTTCATGGGTGACACGGGGGCCCTGTCTCTGGGCGCCACCGTGGGCCTGGTGGCCATCATGATCAAACAGGAATTCCTGCTCTTCATGGTGGCCGGAGTTTTTATCCTGGAGGAACTCTCGGTCCTGCTCCAGGTGGGGTATTTCAGGTTCAGCGGGGGCAAACGCATCTTCAAGATGGCGCCCCTCCACCATCATTTCGAGCTCGTGGGTTGGTCGGAATCCAAGATCGTGGTGCGGTTCTGGATCGCGGCCATCGTGTTCGCCCTTTTCAGCCTGACCACTCTGAAGATCAGATAAATGGAACTGAAAGACAAGGAACTGCTGATCGTCGGCTTCGGCCTGACTGGGGAAGCCGTCTGCCGCTTCGCGCTGGACCGCGGGGCGAGGATCACGATCAGCGAAAAACGTTCGTCCGCCGAACTGGAGGATGCCCTGGCCCGCTGGCATATACCGGGCGTCCGCTTCGAGACCGGAGGGCATGACCGCGCCTCCTTCCTGACCTCCGATCTGATCATTCCCAGCCCCGGTGTCCCCGTCATCCCGCAGATGGAAGCGGCTCGAGAAAGAGGGATCCCCGTCCTGTCCGAGGTCGAGCTGGCGAGCCGCTTCCTCAAGGGCCGGATCGTGGGTGTCACCGGGTCCAACGGCAAGTCCACGGTCACGACCCTGATACACCGGATCCTGAAGGAGACCGGCCTGCCCGCCTTCCTGGCGGGCAACATCGGCATGCCCCTGATCGCATTCGTGGACGACAGCCGCGATGACCACATCTACGTGACCGAGCTGTCCAGTTTCCAGCTGGCGCTCACTGAAACCCTGCGGCCCGACGTGGCCGTGTTCCTCAACATCTCGCCCGACCACCTGGACTGGCATCCGGACTTCGAGGATTACTTCACATCCAAGCAAAAGATCCTGTCCCGCCTTACCCGGGACGAGGCCGCCGTGCTGAACCGGGATGACCCCCTGGTCTGGGGGCTGCGGGACAGCGGCCCCTTCCGGACGCTGGGATTCAGCCAGCAGAAGCGGGTCGCCCCCGGCTGCTATGCCGATCAGGGGCTGATCATGCTGGCCGACGACGGCCGGACCGAGCAGTTGATGCCGGTAAGCGACATCCCGCTTATCGGGCGCCATAACCACGACAACGTCATGGCCGCCGCCCTGGCAGCCCATGCGCTGGATGTCCCGCTCCTGCGCATCAAGTCGGGGATCCTGGGGTTCCGGGCGCTGGAGCACCGTCTGGAAAGGGTGCTCACTATGGGGGGGGTGGCTTTCTACAACGATTCCAAGGCCACCAATGTGGATGCCACCCTCAAGTCCCTGGACAGCTTTTCCCAGCCCATCGTGCTGATCCTGGGGGGCAGGGACAAGGGGGGCAATTTCCAGATGCTGCGTGAACCGGTCCTGTCGCGGGTGAAGGGCGTCGTCCTCCTGGGCGAGGCCGCTTCCCTCATTTTCTCGGCCCTGCAGGGCACGGTGCCCATGGAAAGGGTGAAAACCATGCGGGATGCGGTCCGGACCGCGCACTCCCTGGCCGCAGACGGAGACGTCGTGCTGCTGGCTCCGGCCTGCACGAGCTTCGACATGTTTCGCAGCTTCAAGCACCGGGGCGAGGTGTTCAAACAAGAGGTCCTGTCGCTTCAGCTGGACCGGGAAAAGGAGGCGCAGTGAGCAGGGAGATCTACCGCCGGTACGGCTTCGACAAGCTTCTGTTCCTGGCCGTTCTCGGCATGATCGCCTTCGGGCTGGTCATGGTGTTCAGCTCCTCCGCGCCGCGCGGCATCGAGGAGCGAGGGAACTCGTTCTACTATTTTGTGCGGCAGGCGGCCGGTGCCGCGGCCGGCCTCGCGCTGCTCCTCGTCATCATGTCCTGGTCCAGGCCCTTCTATCGGAACCCGGTGTTCGTCTACGGGATGCTGACCCTGTCTATCGGGATGTTGTCCCTGGCACTGGTCATGCCGGCCATCCGCAACGCCAACCGCTGGATCCACATCGCCGGTTTCCGGTTCCAGCCCTCTGAGCTGGCCAAGATCAGCCTGGTCATTTTCCTGGCGTATTATCTCGACAGAAAGAGAGGCGCGCTGAACGACCTCCGGACCCTGGCCCTGCCCATCGGGGTGATCGGTGTGGTACTCCTCCTGGTCTTCAAGGAACCCGACGTCAGCACGGCCCTCCTGATCGGGGTGATATGCGCCATGATGCTGTTCCTGGGCGGCGTCCGGATGTCGCACCTGTTGGTGCTGGGGCTGAGCGCATCCGCCCTGCTCACCGCGATCATCCTCCAGGCGCCCGCCTATGTCCGCGAACGGATCATGTCCTTCATTTCCCCGGAAGCCAACCTGCATGACGCGGGGTACCAGGCCTATCAATCCAAGCTTGCGCTCGGCTCGGGGGGCATCTTCGGATCGAGCATCGGACAGGGCTCTGGGAAGCTCTACTACCTGCCCGACTCCCACACCGACTACATCTTCTCCATCGTGGGCGAGGAACTGGGATTGATCGGGGCGCTAGGGGTGCTGTTCCTGTTTGGTGTCTTTATCTGGCGGGGGCTGGTGATCTCCCGCCGGGCCCCCGAATCCTTCAGCCGGGTCCTGGCCGCCGGCCTGACACTGGCGATCGGCATACAGGCCCTCCTGAACATAAGCATCGTGCTGGGATTGGCACCCACCACCGGCCTGCCGCTGCCCTTTTTCAGCTACGGCCGGTCGTCCCTGATCTGTACCCTGTTCGCTGTCGGGATGCTCCTTCACATCTCACAGCGGAAGACCACCCAGAGGAGAAAATGAGCACGGCACGGATCTTCATCAGCGGCGGGGGGACGGCAGGGCACCTCTATCCCGCCCTGGCTCTGGGCCGGAAGCTGCGGGAAAGGGCGCCGGAAATGGAGATCACCTACATCGGCAGCAGCCGGGCGCTGGAGAAACGGATCATGCAGCACCACCAGGTGGACTTCGTCCCCTTGAGGATCGAAGGCCTGAAGGGCCGGGGATGGAAGACCCTCCGCGCGCTCCTGCTCCTCCCGCGGGCATTCTGGCAGTCCTTCCGCCTGCTGCGCCGCCTACGGCCGGGCCTGGTCATAGGCGTGGGGGGCTACAGCGCCGGCCCGGTGGTCCTGCTGGCGTCCCGCATGAAGATCCCCACACTGATCCTGGAGCAGAACCGGCACCCGGGATTCACGAACCGGCGGCTGCTGCCTTACGTGGACAAGGCCGTGGCCGCGTTCGAGAGCACACTGCCCGATTTCAAGGGAAAGGGCGTGTTCCTGGGCAATCCGGTGCGGGAGGAGTTTTACAGCCTCCCGGCCAAGGAACGGGGCAGCCGGCTGACGGTCCTGATCTTCGGGGGCAGCCAGGGCTCGCATTTCCTCAACCGGCAGGTGGTGGACTCCCTGCCCCTGCTTCACGAGTGGAAGGATCGGCTGCGCTTCTTTCATCAGACCGGCGAAAAAGACCAGGCCTGGGTGGCGAAAAGCTACGGCCGGGCGGGCTTCGCGGATGCGGTCGTGGAGGCCTATTTCTTCGATATGCCCGCTCTCTTCCGGGAAACCGACCTGGTTGTGGGCCGGGCCGGGGCGTCCACCATAGCGGAGCTGATCGCGGCCTGCAAGGCCTCCCTGCTGGTGCCCTTCGCCCGCGCTACCGA
>JAUXEH010000044.1 GCA_030620655.1 Candidatus Aminicenantota bacterium
CGTCCAACCGCCCCCACCCGACCCGCCCTGAAAGGATGAAAATCATTCGTGTGCCAACCACCCCCACCCGGCTCTGCTGATCTCCAGCCATGGCAATGCCTAGCTTATGGGGCGTCGTAACCCGATGGCGTCGGAAGACCCTCCCGCCTCTCCATGCGCCGTCATAGGGTTGCGACGCCCCTCTCATCAAGGACACCTCCTCAATTTTCTCTTGGGCCTGGCCATAAGCCAAGCGTAGAGGATGACCGTGCGGAGCTTGGAGGCCTGGGTATTCTATCCTCATAGAATTAAGAATGATTACATTAGCGGGGGATTTATTGACAACCCCGGGCAATTTTAATATGGTGGATTTACTTTCCCGAGCTGAGGCGGGCCGGCCTCTGCGGCGAGGGCACGATGGCCGATCAAGACACAAAGAAAGAAAGGGCAACATGAGCGTAAAGCTTCGTCTGGGAGTCATGATGTTTCTGCAGTATGCCATATGGGGCGCCTGGGCACCGGTCCTGTCCGATTACCTGCAGAACAACCTCGGATTCGACGGGATTCACACCGGGATCATCTACAGCCTGCTTCCCCTGGCCACCATCATCGCTCCCTTTATCGGGGGACAGATCGCGGACAGGTATCTGTCGGGAGAGAAATTCATAGCCGTCCTCCAACTGATGGGCGGCGCCTTGCTCATCTGGGTCTCGACCATGTCCGACTACAGGCTCATGGTGGGGGTGATGCTGTTCTACTGCCTTCTGTATGCCCCGACCCTGGCCCTCACCAATTCCCTGGCCTTCATAAACCTTAAGAATTCGGAGAAGGAATTCGGCCAGATCCGCGTCTGGGGGACCATAGGATGGATCGCGGCCGGATTGAGCCTGACCTTGTGGCGGAACCTGTCCGGCGGCGGGGGGATCGCCATGCAGGGTGACATGCTTCTCCTGGCAGGGATCTGCTCGCTGGCCATGGGGCTCTTCGCTTTCGGCCTTCCCCACACCCCCCCACAGAAGGAAGGGGCCAAGCCCTGGGCGTTTCTGGAAGCCCTGAAGATGATGCGAGACAAGAATTTCCTTATCTTCATCATCATCTCCTTTGTGGTGGCCACGGAACTGATGTTCTACTACATCCTGACCGCTCCCTTCCTCACCTCGCCCCAGATCCGAGTTTCACAGGCCAACCTGCCCATGGTGATGGCGATCGCGCAGCTGGCGGAGATCTTTGTCATGGCCCTGCTTCTCCCCTATCTCATCAAAAGAACCAGCATCCGCAAGATCCTGGCCCTGGGGGTCCTGGCCTGGCCGCTGCGCTACATCATCTTCGTGGTCGGCACCCCCTCCTGGCTGGTTATAGCGTCGCTGGCGCTGCATGGGTTCTGCTTTGTCTTCTTCTTTGTGGCGGCCTTCATATACGTGGATACTGTGGCGCCCAAGGACATCCGGCATTCCGCACAGAGCCTGATCACCCTCGTGACCTACGGCATAGGTAACTACATCGGAAGCCTCTTCGCCGGCAAGGTCCAGAACATCTTTACTGCAGAAGGCACCACCAACTGGACGGGTGTGTTCCTGGTGCCGGTGGCCCTGACCGTGCTCTGCGCCCTGGCTTTCCTGCTCTTCTTCAAAGACCCGCGGGCCGAGATGCGGCCGGAACAGCCGCAGGCCGATACGATTGCATAAGGAGATAGATACATGGAAAGGAAAAGATTGGGAGTCGGATTTATCGGAGCGGGGTTCATCGGCAATTTCCATATCCGTTCCTGGGTAGGTGTCCGGGATGCCGACATCCTCGGCATCGTGGACAAGCACCCCGAGCGCGCGGAGGAAGCGGCCGCGCTGGTGCGACGGATGCGCCTGGGGGAGGCCAGGACGTTCTCCACCATCGCGGACATGGTTGCCGACCCGGGCATCGACGCCATATGGATCCTGTCGCCCAATTTCACCCGGCTCGAGGTCATGGAAGAGATCGTCGGGGCCGTCGAGAGCGGCCGGGGAGAGCTGATCGGGGTGACCTGCGAGAAGCCCCTGGGCCGCAATGCGGCTGAGGCGCGCCGGATGCTGGAACTGGCCCGGAAAGCTAACCTGCTGGACGGCTACCTGGAAAATCAGGTCTTTTCTCCCGCCGTGGTGCGCGGCAAGGAGATCCTCTGGGCCCGTGGGGCGGCCACCGCCGGCCGGCCCTATCTGGCCCGTGCCGCCGAGGAGCACAGCGGCCCCCATATGCCCTGGTTCTGGGAGGGCGAGCTCCAGGGAGGCGGAGTCCTGAACGACATGATGTGCCATTCCGTGGAGGAGGCCCGCTACATGCTGACGCCACCCGGCGCCGCCCGCGAGGTGATAACTCCCGTCAAGGTGACGGCCTACACAGACTGCTTGAAGTGGCAGATCCCCCATTACGCCAAGATCCTGGCCGACAACAGCGGCGGCAAGACCGATTACCTCAACCGCCCGGCCGAAGACTTCGCCCACTCCCTGATCGAATACAGGGGCGAAGACGGCGAGAAGCTGATCGTGGAGACCACCACCTCGTGGTGCTATGTGGGGGCGGGGCTGCGCCTCAGCTTGGAGCTCCTGGGGCCGGAATACGCCCTGCAGATCAACACGCTGGACACGGGCCTCAAGGTTTTCTTCAGCCGTGAGGTCAAGGGCAGCCAGGGTGAGGACCTGGTCGAGAAACAGAATGCCGAGATGGGGCTGATGCCGGTGGTCGGCAGCGAGGAGACGGAGTACGGCTACATCGATGAAAACCGCCACATGGTCCGGGCATTCCTGGATGGGAAACGGCCCGAGGAAAATTTCAGCGACGGGGTCAACGTTACAGAGCTGCTCATGACCGCCTACATGAGCGCCGAGCAGGAGCGGACCATCGCCTTCCCTCCTCCCGGCCTGGAAACGTATGTCCCGGCCGTGGCCAGGGGGGAGTGGAATCCGAGAAGGGGCCGATGAGGCAGCCGCAGGGCCTGTCCCGGCTGGAATATGGGCGCAATGGACAAGGAGGGGCTATGAAAAAAACACTGACCATATCGATCCTGGTATTTTTTATGTGTGTGCTGCTGCTTATGACCGCCGGCAGCAGCCTGGCGGGAGGCGGCCTGGTTCCCCGGGGGGAAGAGGCCGAGCGCGCTCCCTACGAAGACGTCCGGATCCGGGAGTTTCCCATCGCCATGCAGTGCTGGACGTTTCGGAAGTTTACGTTTTTCGAGACCCTGGACAAGGTCAAGGCCCTGGGCATCCGGTATCTGGAAGCCTATCCCGGCCAGCCGCTCAGCCAGGACATGCCCGGGGCGCGCTTCGGGCATGACATGGACGAGAAGACCCGGAACCTGATCAGGGCGCGGCTGCAGGGGGCCGGCATCACCCTGATCAGCTACGGGGTGGTGGGGTTCGACAACACGGAAGAAAGCATGGGGAAGGTCTTCGAGTTCGCTAGGGCCATGCGCATCCGCACCATTATCACCGAGCCCAAGTATGACGATTTCTCGCTGCTGGAGAAGATGGTCAAGCGCTACAACATCCGCATCGCCGTACACAACCACCCGCCCCCCACCAAATACGCCCGCCCCTTGACCGTGCTGGAGCGCGTGCAGGGGCTGGATCCCCGCATAGGAGCCTGTGCGGACACCGGGCACTGGCTGCGCACCGGCGTCGATCCCGTGGAGGCCCTCCGGCTGCTGGAGGGCCGGATCACCAACGTCCACCTCAAGGACCTGGACCAGTTCGGGATTCGGGACGCTAGGGACGTGCCCTTTGGACAGGGCAAGGCCAATGTGCGCAAAATCCTGGCCGAGCTGACGCGGCAGAACTACTATGGGCCTCTGGCCATCGAGCACGAGAACCCCGCCGACATCGACAATCCCTCCCCCCCCATTCTCGCGGGCCTGGAATACATCGACAGCATCACCTATCACAAGGGATATGAGCAGATCCTGGGGCAGCGGGGGGGGCGGTTTCACAAGCACGGCTGGAATCATTACGGCCCCGGCTATTTCATCCTGGATGAAGGGACCGGGGTCCTGAAATCCCAGGGGGGGATGGGGCTCCTGTGGTACGGTGCCCGCAAGTACGGCGATTTTGTGCTGGACCTGGAATTCAAGTGTGAGCACGAGAACACGAATTCCGGTGTGTTCCTGCGGGTGCCCGAGATTCCTGTGAGCAACGACTACATCTACCATTCCTTCGAGCTGCAGATCGATGACGCCTCCAAGGGCAAACACCATACCGGGGCGGCCTACGACGCGGAAGCCCCCTCGTCCTCGGCGTCCAAACCGCCGGGTGAGTGGAATCACTTCCGGATCACCTTCCAGGGCCGCCGTATCCAGGTGGACCTGAACGGGATACGCGTCCTGGACTGGGAAGCAGAACCCCGGGGGAAGGTCAGAGATTTTGCCCGGGAGGGCTACTTGGGCCTGCAGAACCATGACAGTCGCTCCCCGGTCTATTTCCGGAATATCTTTGTCAAGGACCTGACGGAATAGGGGGGCTCAGCCCATCCGGGCAAGCTGTTCCCGAAGCACGAACGGATCTTCTCCCGGTTTTCCCTGGACCCGCTGCGCCAGGGCGTGGAAGAGGCGCCTCTGCAGCTCGTAGACTGCTCGGGCGTGTTCCTGCGGCCTCCTGCGGCGGGTTTCGGTCTTGATCACGAAAGGGGTTGAGATCTCTTCCAGGGAGATCGTTTCTCCGGTCTCGTTCATCCACACCCAGGCCGCATGCAGCGCAGCGCCCAGGGCGGCTCCTTCGCCCTCCACCGGTACCGCCTCGGTGGCGAAGATGTCGGCGATGGCCTGGCACCAGGCATCCGACCGGGCGAGCCCCCCCGTAAGACGAATCTCATCCGGCGCAACCGGCATGCGGCGGAAGCCCTCGTACAGGTTGAGGACGTGGCCCTCCAGCACGGCCCGGGCCAGGACCTCGGGGCGAAAATCCGCCAGGGCGAAGCCGAAATAGAGGGGCGAAGCCAGCGGCAGGTCGGGGGAGCGTTCACCCGTGTACCAGGGCAGGAGCACACGGCCGGCGTTGCCCGGCGGGGTTTTCCGGAGGAGCCGGCCGAAGCCGTCGTGGTCCAGGTTCAGCTGATCCAGCAGGGCATCGTATCCGTTGGCCAGGTTGGAGATACACAGCAGGGGAAGGTGATGGCCCGTGCTGTCGCAGAAGGCGGCGATCTCCCCCATGGGATCGATGAAAGCCTCCTCCATCTGCGTGTAGGCGGTCCCCGAGGTGCCGAGGCTGACCGTTACGATCCCCGGGCGGACGTTTCCGGTACCCACGGCTCCGCACATGTTATCTCCGCTTCCGGCGCCTACGGCACACCGTGGGTCCAGGCCGAATCTGTCGGCCAGGCCCGGAGAGATGGAGCCGATATTCCGGTCCGACGGCCGGACCGGGGGAAGCTTGTCCGCCAGGCCCGGATCGATGGCCCGGATGACCTTTTGCGACCAGCACCCGGTCGCGGGATTCCAGAGGGCCATACCCGAGGTGTCGCCCGGCTCCATGACCCTGGCTCCGCCCGTCAGGTGCCAGTTGATGTAGTTGTGAACCAGGAACAGGGTGGCGGCATCGCGATAGGCTGCGGGCTCGTGCCGCTTCATGTGATAGATTTTGGCCGCGGTATACCCGGTGCGCTGGGAATTCCCCACCTCCCGGATCATGGCTTCCGGGCCGCCCACAGCCTCGGTCAGCAGCCGGCATTCCTCGGTGGTCGAGAAGTCGTTCCAGAGTTTGCTGCGCGGCCGGGCCAGATCGCCCTTCTCGGTCAGGGCGACCAGGCCGTGCTGCTGACCGGACACGGAGATGCTGCGGATCCTTTCCTGGGGGATTGGCGAGGCTTTCAATCGATCGAGTACCAGGTCAACGGCCTCCAGCCACATAAGGGGATCGGATTCGGATGCGCCGCTTTCCAACCCTTGGATGACCCCGCCGCGCGTTTTGTATTGAGGGAGATCCCGGTCATAATGGACGGCGTCCACATAGACCGTTGTGCGCGCAGTCCAATCCAGGACCACCAGCTTGCAGCTCTGTGTGGATACGTCCAGGCCGGCAAAAAGACATGACTCCATGCTGTCCACCTCCTCGTCAGCTGGCAATTATTTTATGTGCACCGGGACGGCAAATCAAGGCTGAAGCATCTTCAATTCCATGATGCGGTTTCTTTTAATGTGTATTTTTGGGGAAGAGAGGCGAAAAGGAGCCCCGTCTGCTCAGCCGATCACGGTGTCGAGGCCCGAGGGCCCCTGGATTTCCAGGAGGAGGTGGTTGGGTGCGCAGATGACCCGTTCCCCGGCCATGGAGATGGGCGGCGTGCACCGGCAGATCTGATGCCGGCAGGAGGATTCCACAACGCGTGCGGCGCCCTTTTCCACACGGACCACAAGGGCTCCGCCCCTGCGTGTCGGGAACGACGCGACCTCCGCCCGATCCAGCGGGAACCGCTCCCGGAGCCTTCCATCCTGGTAGACGGCCGCGAACCGGCCCGGGGTTCCGTGGTGTGGCTCCGGCCGGAATCCCGCGATGGTCAGAGACACCGAGGGCCGCGACCTCTGTCCCATGGCTTCCCACAGAGCGCGGAGTTTTCGGGATCGGACATCCCAGATCCGGCCCTCCCGGACAAAGGTGAAGGAGGGCCGAGACGGAGAACGGAGGGGGCTGAAGGAGAGCGTCAGGTGAGCTCGGGAGGGGACGGCCGCCTGGACCCATCCCCGCCTCTCCAGGCGGTGTCGCAGCCGCTGTTGCCGGGGATGCGTCGATATAAAGGAGAAGGTCTTTCCCGCCGCCGGAAGAAAGCCCGCCGATTCGGCCAGGAGAACGGGCAGATAGTCTTCGGGCTCCTCTGAGATAAGGAACAGCTCTCCGCTGCGATGGGTCTGTTTGGCCGCCAGCAGCAGCGGTGTCAGGGCCGGAGCGGTCAAAAACGTATGTAGAAAGCGACGTCTATCCATGACGTTCTCCTTTTTGGGTGATATCTACGATGGAGGGGTAGAGGCGGCGGTCGTTGTTTTTTCGGAAGTACAGGATCAGTCCGGGAACGGCCAGGGCCAGCCCCAGGAAAAAGCCCAGCGGCGCTGACAGCGCGTCATCCAGGGCCAGCGGCCCAGAGAGCGCGTAGCCTGCCAGGGCTCCGATGAGGGAGGCGGCCAGCAGGCATGCGAACATGCCGATCAGGACCCGGTTGTAGCGGCTTTCCGGGACCTCGATCACGACCTCGTCCCCGGGATGGGCGTTGACTGGATTCCGTACCGAGAGCGTCCCTTCTTCCGAGGCGGCGCTCTTGCAGAGGCTGGAAGCGAGGCACTCCCGGCATGCTTGGGTGCAGGACACCTTGACCAGGGCCAGCGGCCCCTCGGTGGTGATCACGGTCCCCTTATCCTTCATGTGCCGCCTCTTTTTCGCCGGCCTCTTCTCCCCGAGCCTCCTCGGCGCTGTCTTCCCCATGGTGCAGCCGGCCGATGGAATCGGTCGGGCATTTTTCCATGGCCGGGATCTGCTCGGGCACGATCTTTTTGTAATCCAGGATGACGGCCAGGTTATCCCGGATCTCGATGGCATCCGGGCAGGCCCGGGCACAGATCCCGCAGCCGATGCAGGCGTTCTTGCAGGCTTTTTTCGCTGCCGGGCCGCGATCCAGCGATCGGCAGAACACCAGGATGTGCTGGTCGAGGGGGTGGAGCTCGAACAGGTTGCGCGGGCAGGCGTCCACGCACTTGCCGCAGGCGGTGCAGTTTTCTTCCACGACATGGGGGAGCCCGTCATCCCCCATGTACAGGGCATCGAACTGGCAGGCGCGGACGCAGTCGCCGTATCCCATGCACCCGTAGCTGCACTGTTTGTTGCCACCCACCAGGTTGGCGGCGTAACAGGTCGTTAATCCCAGATAGTCCCCCCGGTCCTTGGCGGCCGCGTTGTCGCCGCGGCAGTGCAGCCGGGCGACCTTCTTTATGATCTCCCCGGCCTCGACGCCCAGGATCTCAGCGAGCCGCTGGGCGGTTTCGGCCCCACCCACCGGACAGCCGTTGGCCGGGGCGTCCCCCGCCACCACGCCTTCGGCGAAGGCGCGGCAGCCGGAGTAGCCGCAGGCTCCGCAGTTGGCCTGGGGCAGGCTCGCGGAAACCTCTACGACCCTGGGGTCTTCCTCGACCTTGAGCTTTTGGTAGGCCACGGCCAGTCCCAGGGAGAAAAGGAACCCGAGGGAGGCCATGATGAGTATGGGCAGCAGTACGTCCATCAATTTATCATCCCTGAAAATCCGGTAAAGGCCAGGGCCATAATCCCGGCCACGATCAGTGCGATCCCTGCGCCCTTGAGCGGCTCCGGGACATCCGCCAGGGCCAGCTGCTCGCGGATCCCGGCCATCAGGACGATAGCCAGCGTGAAGCCCAGCCCCGAGCCGATGCCGTAGATCACGGTCTCCAGGAAGGAGAAGTTCTTGAGCGCGGCCAGCAGGGCCAGTCCCATGATGGCGCAGTTGGTGGTGATGAGGGGAAGGTAGATGCCCAGGGCCTGGTAGAGCGGCGGGCTGATCTTGCGGATGAACATCTCCACCAGCTGGACCAGGGAGGCGATGACCAGGATGAAGGACACGATCTGGAGGAAATCAAGCTTATAGGGGATGAGGATCCAGTGGTTGATCATCCAGGAGACCACGGCGGTTATGGTCATGACGAAGGTCACGGCCATGCCCATGGACACGGCGGAGTCGATCTTCTTGCTGACGCCCAGGAAGGGGCAAATGCCCAGGAAATAGTAGAGCACGTAGTTCTGGACGAAGATGGCGGCGATAAACATCATGAGCAGGTTCACGACACCCTCCTCTCCCGGGTTTTCTGCTCGACCAGCAGGGCGATCCCCACAAGGACCCCCAGCGTGATGAAGGCGCCGGCGGGAAGGATCATGATGATCCATGGTGTGAACCAGGGCCCCATAACCTGGTAGCCGAGAAACGTGCCCGCCCCCAGGACCTCGCGGATGGAGCTCAGGACCAGCAGGGCCAGCACAAAACCCGTGCTCATCCCCAGGGCGTCGATGAGCGAGCGGCCCACAGAGTTGCGGGAAGAAAACGCCTCCTGGCGGCCTAGGATGATGCAGTTGACCACGATGAGCGGGACATAAGGCCCCAGGGCCTTGGAGATCGGGGGGAAGAATGCGGCCATGACCCGGTCGGCCACGGTCACGAAGGTGGCGATCACAACGATATAGCTGGCGATCCGGACCTGGTCGGGGATGAGCCTTTTGATGGAGGCCACTACCAATGAGCTCAGGATCAGTACGAAGCTGGTTGCCAGCCCCATGGCGATGCCGTTGATGACGGCGTTGGTGACGGCCAGGGTTGGGCACATGCCCAGGAGTTGGCGGAAGACCGGGTTCTCGTCCCAGAGACCTTTGAGGTATTCAGCGCGTAAACTCTTAGTCGACATGGCTGTCTCCGCTTGTGAGCTTGCCTTCCTGTTTGATCTGCCGCAGGCGCTCAAGCGATAGGTTCACGATCCCCAGCACTTTGTCGGACGAGATAGTAGCTCCGGTTATGGCGTTGACTTCCGAGGCCCCCAGCTCTTCCAGCGACACGACCGCCGGTTTGCGCAGCGACAGGGGCTGGCGGATGTCTTTCTCCTGCCAGAACCGGAGAAAGGCCTGTTGGTCCGTGATCTTAGCGCCCAGCCCCGGCGTCTCCGTCTGCTCGAGGATCGTCAGAGAATATATCTTTTCAATCGCCGGATCGGTCCCGAACATCAAGACGATGATGTCCTGAAACCCCGTGCCTGAGGCATAGATGGCGTAGCCCAGCTCCTGGTCGGCGTCGTCCTTTCCAGCATAAACCGTGAACCTGTCCTCTTCATAGAGCTTTGCGCTGGAAACGGTACCCGGCACGACACGGGTGATGGCTTCCTCGATCTCTTTCTGCCGGTTCAGCTCGATCCGCTCGGCGGTCAGCAGGTTGACCACCGACAGCAGGCCGCCGGAGATCAGGCCCACGAAGGTGAGGACCACGACCATACGCAGCGAAAGGTTCATCCCGCCCTCCTTTCTCCCAGGATGCGCGGCCGCGTGTAGCGGTTGAGCAGCGGCACGAAGGTGTTCATGAACAGGATGGCGAACATGACACCCTCGGGGAACCCGCCGAAGAGCCGAATGACCCCGATCATGATCCCGATGCCCAGGGCATAGATCCAGGCCCCCAGAGGCGTGATGGGCGAGGTCACCATGTCCGTAGCCATGTAGAACGCGCCCAGGATGAAGCCTCCCGCCAGCAAGTGGAAGAGGGGAGAGGCGTATTTTTCGGGTGAAACCAGCCAGAAGATCCCGGTAAGAGCTCCCAGGGCCAGGATTATTCCAGAGGGAATCCGCCAGTCCATAGCCTTGCGGAAGAGCAGGAAGGCGGCACCCAGCAGCAGCGCCAGCGCCGATGTCTCACCCAGGCAGCCGCCGGTGTTGCCCCAGAAGAGGTCCTGTATCGGGGTTAGTGTCCCTTGTGCCACAGCGCTCTGGAATTTGAGGTTCCCCAGGGGCGTGGCAAAGGTGGCGGCGTCCACCGCCAAAGTGGCCGGGGGGGACCAGGTGGTCATGGCTACGGGAAACGCCACCTGCAGGAAGGCCCGTCCCACCAGGGCGGGATTGAAGATGTTGTTTCCCAGGCCGCCGAACACCTGTTTCCCCAGGGCGATGGCCATCACCGCGCCGATCACCACCAGCTCGAGAGACAGTTGGGGGGGCAGCGTCATGGCCAGCAGCAGGGCCGTGATCACGGCCGATCCGTCCCAGAGAGCGTGCAGCGGCTTTTTCCGAACCCGCAGGAACACGGCCTCGGTGACCAGACAACCCACAAGGCAGGCCAGGTACACGGCCAGCGCGCGAAACCGGAAGAAATAGAACGAGGCCGCCACCGCCGGGAGCAGGCTGATGACCACGGCATACATGATCTTGGGGACCGAATCCCGGTCCTGAAGGTGGGGCGAAGATCGCAGTACGAATCCTGAGTCTGTCATGACTATGCGCTCTTTTTCCGTTTTTCACTGATGATTTTGTTCTTGCCCAGCCGGATCCAGTGTACGAGCGGGATCCGGGCCGGGCAGGAGAATTGGCAACTCCCGCATTCCACACAGTCCAGGATCCCGGCGGACTCCGCCTCAGCCAGGGCATCGTACTTGACGAATTTCATTAGTCGGGTGGGCACCAGTCCCATGGGGCAGTGGCCCACGCAGCGCATGCACCCGATGCAGCTGTACTCACGCGCAGGCCGGGTCTCGGCCCAGACCAGGATGCCGGAGGTGCCCTTGATCACCGGGACTTCCGCCGTCCACTGGGCCAGGCCCATCATGGGCCCGCCCATCACGACTAGATTGCTTCCTTCTTTCGCCCCCCCGCAGTGATCGATGATGTGCCGGAAGGGGGTCCCGATGCGGACCATGAGGTTCTTGGGATTGGAAATTCCCGTCCCGGAGACGGTCAGGGCCCGCTCATACAGCGGCTTGCCTTCGGATACGGCCTCCCATACGGCCTTGGCGGTCCCCACGTTCTGCACCACGACTCCGACATCGAAGGGCAGGCCTCCTCGGGGGACTTCCCGCTTGAGCAGCGCCGCGATCAGGTTCTTCTCCGCGCCCTGGGGATACTTGGTCTTCAGCACCGCGAACTCCACCTCGAAGGGATAAGAGCGCCGGCTGAACATTTCGTAAACATCAGGTTTGTTGTCCTCGATGCCCACGATGATGCGCCGTGCACCGGTGGCTATGCGCACCAGCTCGGCCCCATTGATGACCTCGTCCGGATACTCCAGCATGACCCTGTGATCGGCCGTGAGCAGCGGTTCGCATTCGCATCCATTGAGGATCACGGTGTCGATAGGCTTGTCCTTGGGGGGGTTCAGCTTGACCGCTGTCGGGAAGGCCGCGCCGCCCAGCCCGACTATACCGGCCTCTTTGACCATGCGGCGGATCTCGTCCGGGCCGAGAGAAAATGGTGCGTTTTCGGCCTGTATCTCCGGAGCCGGCCGGTCCTCCCCGTCGTTGGAAACGGTGACCGCGGTCACGGGTTTGCCCATGGGATGGGGATACCCGTCCACTGAAAGCACCTTGCCCGAGACGCTGGAATGAACACAGGCGGAGAACAGGACCGGGCCCTCCCCGATCTTCTGTCCCAGGAGGACCTCATCCCCTTTCTTGACCAGGGCCTTGGCCGGGGCCCCGAAATGCTGGTGGAGAGGGATGACCACTTTGTCCGGGGGCGCGAGCGTCTCAAGCGGGCTCGCCTCGGTGTTGTGTTTGTCTTCGGGAGGGTGTATGCCGCGGGGAAATGTTTTTTTCTTCATTATGGCCAATATTAATGTCTAACTTGAATAATTCATAAAAAATGTCGGTATTTCACATGACACATGTAATATCACTCGACTCATGAATTATCCAGGCTAAAAAGAAAATAAAGTTTAGTCGTTCTGTGCCCTTCTTGTCAACTCCCGCGCATCGCCTCCGGGCATAACATATTTTTGCGTTTTCTCACAGAAGTCTGTAATATAGGGCCTAGAAAAAACACGGGGCTGAATCCGGACCCGGATGGAAACGATGGCGGTAAGCATAAGAACCGTAGAGGGGAAGAAAGCACTGAAGCGATTCATCTTCCTTCCAGCCAAGATCCATGCTGGTCATGAAGCCTGGGTCCCCCCCATCTATGTGGATGAGCGCAGCCATTTTAACCCCAAAAAGAACAAGGCGTTCAGCTACTGCGACACCCTCCTGCTTCTGGCCTACCGGGACGGCAAGGCGGTCGGCCGCATCATGGGGATCATCAACAACCGGCACAACAGCTTTCGCCAGGAAAAGACTGCGCGGTTCGGGTATCTTGAGGCTCGGGAGGACAGCGAGGTGATCGGGGCCCTCATGCAGCCGGTGGAGGAATGGGCGCGGGAAAAGGGCATGGAGCGGATCGTGGGGCCGTATGGATTCACGGACCAGGACCCGGAAGGTTTCATGATCGAGGGATTCGACAGTCCCTCCACCATCACCTGCTACTACAACTTCGATTGGATGCCGGCAATGATGGAATCCTTCGGCTATGACAAGGACATCGATTATGTGGTGTATCGGTTGGAGGTTCCCAAGGAGTTTCCCGAATTCTTTACGAAGATCTACGAGAGGGCCTGCAGGAAGGGCGATTTCGAGGTCTTCGAATGCAAAAAAAAGAAAGAGTTCAAACAATACATCAAGCCCATCCTGCACCTGATGAACGAGTGCTATTCCGACAGCGATATCTACGGCTACATGCCCCTGGAGGAGAAGGAGATGGATGAGTTGGCTGCGCGCTATCTCCCCCTGCTGGACCCGCGGTTTGTCAAGGGAGTCAAGAAGGGCGACGAGGTCGTCGCCTTCATCATCGGCATGCCCAACCTGGTGGAGGGAATCCAGAAGTCCAAGGGCCGGCTGCTTCCTTTCGGGATTTTCAAGATCTTGAGGGCCTCAAAAAAGACC
>JAUXEH010000173.1 GCA_030620655.1 Candidatus Aminicenantota bacterium
ATGTCGGGTCTCGCGGTGGTAAACCACAGCGTCGCTCTCCATGCCTTGCATCTGCCGCAACCTCGACTCGTGAATATCTCAGGCTCCTGAATTATTCATGTTCATTTGTTTGGGTCGGATTCATCATAGAGAAATTGAGGCTGCATGACAATGGGGGGGTCCTTCCTTTGTTTGAGCAGAAGACCCGCCCAGCCCCCCATGTGCTCGAACAAAGGAAGGACCCCCCGGGACGATTCTTCCTCTGCCTGAGCCGGAGTCCCTGCGGCAGTTGCCTAATCGCAGGGGTCTGTGATATAAACATTTTCTCTGCACATCCATGGGCTTGAGACATACAAGATATCGGCATCGATCTCTAAATCCGGGAGGAGTCCAATGATACGAAAACCATGCCTGCGAATCGCCCTGCTGGCACTCATCACACTGTCTGTGGTCCTGACAACCGGGGCCCAGGCGGAGGGGAAAAAAGCGCTGACCTATCAGGACATCATGCGCTTCAGGGAGATCCGGACACCGGCCATCTCGCAGGACGGACTCTGGGTGGCCTTCGGCCTGCAGTCCGGCCGGGGTGACGGGGAGGTGATCGTCAGGAACGTGAGAGGCGACAAACGCTACACCATCGCCCGCGGCTCCCGCCCGGCCTTTAGCAGGGATGCTGGTTGGGCCGCCGCTATCGTCCGTCCCGGGGCCGTGGAGACGGCGAAGGCGAAGGAACAGAAGCCCAAACAGGGACTAGCCCTGCTGAACCTGGGATCCGGCGAGGTCCGGGAGTTCGCGGAGGTCCAGACCTTGGCATTCTCGGAGGATTCACGCTGGCTGGCCTTCCATCATTTCAAGCTCGAGAAGGAAAAGCCGGCTGAAAAGGAACCCGCTGCCAAAGACCCCAAACCCAAGGTGGTGGGCAGCACCCTGATCCTCATGGATTTGATCCCAGGCGAGGAGATCCAGATCCCTCACGTGCTGCATTACGCTTTCGACAGGTCGTCCCGCTTCCTGGCGTTCGTGGTCGCCGATCCCGAGGGCCGGAACAACGGTCTCTTTCACATCCGGCTGAGCGATGAAGACTGGCCCCGCAACACCATACTCCAGAAAGAGAGGGCGCACGTCTCCCAGCTCACCTGGTCAGAGTCGGGGAGCCGGCTGGCGTTCGTGGCCGCCACCCTGCCGACTGAAGGGCTCGGAGATCAAGACGCCTCTCTCTGGGTCTGGGACGGTACTGGGGACAAGCTGGTGCAGGCCGTAACCGACAAACATGCCGCCGAGGGCTGGTACTTTCCGGAGAAGAACCGCTTGAGCTGGAGCAAGGACGGCCGGCGCTTGTTCTTCGGATTCAAACCCGTGTCCCTGCGGGAAAAGGCCCCGGATCCGGAAAAGGAGATCGAGGAGGAGGCCGACCTTTTCGATGTGGACCTGATCCTGTCCCAGAGCGAGGTGGATGTCTGGCATTGGGACGATCCGTTTATCAATCCCCAGCAGAAGGTCATGTGGAAACAGGTCAAGGACCGGACCTATCCGGCGGTGTACCACACGGATTCCCGGCGGGTCGTGGCTCTGGCGGATGAGGACATGCCGCGGGTCCAGCCCGGTGAGAACCCGGATGTGGCGCTCGGCTTCATGGACGCCCCCTACCGCAAGATGGTCACCTGGTACGGCCGCGTCAACGACCTTTACCTGGTCGATCTGAACCGGGGGACCCGCACCAAGGTGGTGTCAGAACTCGAAGACCGCAGCTCGCTGTCCCCCGGCGGCCGCTATGTCGTGTACTATCAGGACAAACACTGGCACCTGTACGACCGGCGTTCGCAGAGGACCCGAACCATGACCGCCGGTATGGATGTTCCCTTTTACAACGAGGATCATGATTATCCCTCCAGCGTGCCCTCATACGGCACGGCCGGATGGATAGAGGACGATGCTGGGGTGCTGATCTATGACAAATACGACGTCTGGAGCTTTCCTGCACGGGGAGGGGAGCCGGTCAACATCACCGGGGGCCGCGGCCGGAAGGAAGGGTACACCTTTCGCGTCATCCGTACGGACCGAGAGAAGGAAATTTTCAAGACCGGTGAGCGGCTTCTCTTTTCCGCCTTTCACAACCACGAGAAACACTGGGGTTTCTACTCCGGCCCGGTCGGGGGAGGTGAGCTGACGCGGCTCCTGGAGGAGAAGAAAAAGTTCCGTTTCCTGGCCAAAGCCGAAGACGCCGACGCCCTGCTCTATACACGCGAGAGCTATGCGGAATTTCCCGACCTCTGGGTGAGCGACTCGGCGTTGGCCTCCCCCCGTAAGGTCTCGGACGCCAATCCCCAGATGTCGGAGTTCGCCTGGGGAACTGCGGAGCTCGTGGAGTGGGCGAGCGTGGACGGGATCCCCCTGCAAGGCGTCTTGATCAAACCCGGCAACTACCAGCCGGGGAAGAGGTACCCGGTGATCGTGTACTACTACCGCTTCTTCTCCCAGCGGATCTACGAGTTCAACCAGACCGTCATCAACCACCGGCCGAATTTCCCCTTCTACGCCAGCAACGGATATGCGGTCTTCCTCCCGGACATCCGTTTCGCGGTGGGGCTCCCCGGGTTTTCCGCCACTAAATGCCTGGTGCCGGGTGTGCAGAAGCTGATCGACATGGGCGTCGCCGACCCCGACGCCATCGGGCTGCACGGGCACTCCTGGAGCGGCTACCAGACCGCCTTCGTGATCACCCAGACGGACATCTTCAAGTGCGCGGTGGCCGGAGCACCGGTCTCCAACATGACCAGCGCCTACAGCGGGATCCGCTGGGCCTCGGGGATGGCCCGCCAGTTCCAGTACGAGCAGTCTCAGAGCCGGATCGGCGCTTCCCTCTGGGAAAGGCGCGACCTCTACATCGACAACTCACCCGTCTTCTTCGCCGACCGGATCAACACACCCCTGCTGATCATCCACGGAGACGAGGACGGAGCCGTACCCTGGTACCAGTCGATCGAGCTCTACCTGGCCCTGCGCCGGCTGGGCAAGGACTGCATATTCCTGCAGTACCGGGGGGAACCCCACCACCCGCAGAAGTACCCCAACAAGCTCGACTGGTTCAAGAAGATGAAGGAGTATTTCGATCATTATCTCAAAGGCGAGCCCGGAGCGGAGTGGATCACCAAAGGGGTGGAGTATCGAGGAAAATAGCCTGGATAAGGAGGAACAGTGAGGAAATTCATGGGAATATTGAGAGCGTGGGGATTGGTCTTACTGCTGGCAGGGGCCCTGCCGGCCCAGATGCAGCCGCCGGAGGATTTCCTGGGCTTCGAGGTGGGTACCGATCGTAAGCTGGCTGACATGTATCAGATCCTCGAATATTTTCAGAAGCTCGACTGGGCCAGCGATCGGATAACGGTCGATGAGGTGGGCAAGACCACGATGGGCAATCCCTTTATCGTGGCCGTCATCACATCGGAGGCAAATCACCGGGATCTGGAAAAATACCGCATGATCCAGCAGGGGCTGGCCGATCCGCGCGGCCTGGATTCGGGGGAGGCGCAGCGCATGATCCGGGAGGGCCGCGCGGTCGTGATGATCAACTGTTCCATCCATGCCACCGAGGTCGGAGCCAGCCAGATGTCCATGCGGCTGGCCTATGACCTGGCATCCCGGGACGATCCCGATACACGCCGCATCCTCGACAATGTCATCCTCCTCCTGATCCCCATGCACAACCCGGATGGGACCCAGATGGTGGTCGAGTGGTACCGCGAGCATCTGGGTACGAAGTTCGAGGGGAGCCGCATGCCCTGGCTCTACCACAAATATGTGGGACACGACAACAACCGGGACTGGTTCATGTTCACCCAGGTGGAGACGCAGCACACGATCAGGGTGCACAATGCCTGGCATCCCCAGGTCATCGTGGACATGCATCAGATGGGGCGCACCGGGGCCCGGCTTTTCGTCCCTCCCTTCGTCGATCCCTATGAGCCCAATGTCGATCCCATCCTGCGGCAGCAGGTGGCCATGATGGGGACCTTCATCGCCGCCGAGCTCACGGCCCAGGGTAAGGCGGGTGTCATGCACAGTTACGGCTTCGACGCCTGGACCCCTGCGCGCGCCTACCATCATTACCACGGAGGGATCCGCATCCTGACTGAGGCGGCCAGCGTCCGGGTGGCGACCCCCATCACGGTGTCTCCCGACCGCCTGAGCACCAGCGTCAGGGAGGAATCGGTCCGCATGCCTCTGCCCTGGAAGGGCGGGGAATGGACCCTGCGTGACATCGTGGAGTACGATTATGCCGCGGCCATCGCTGCCCTGACCAACGCGGCCGGCCTGCGTGAGAACTGGGTCCGGAACTATTCCCGCATCTTTGTCAAGGCAGTCAACCGGTCCGGTCCGCCTTTTGCCTATGTGATCCCCCAGGAACAGCGGGATCTGGCGACCGCCATCAAGATGCTGAACATCCTGAAGATGGGGGGGGTGGAGGTGCACCGCGCCGAGAGCGCGTTCACGGCCGACGGCCACACCTACTCGGCCGGCTCCTATGTGGTCTTCATGGCGCAGCCCTTCGGCGGTTTCGCCAAGACCCTGCTCGAGCGGCAGGTCTATCCCGAGATCCGGGAAACACCCGGAGGCCCCCTTAAGACACCCTATGATGTCGTGGGACACACGCTTCCTCTCCTGATGGGGGTCGATGCCGTCAAGGTGGACAAGGCGTTTCAGGCGGACATGCGCCTGCTCCCAACCATAGCCAGACCCGAAGTCCGGGTGGAGGCCGCGGAAGGGGCATATGGGTATGCCTGGGGCCACGCGTCCAACGATGACATCGTGGCGCTCAACCGGCTGCTGAGATCCGGCAAAAGCATACTCTGGAGCGCCCAGGAGTTCGAGTCGGCCGGGCGCGCCTATCCGGCCGGGACCATGCTGGTGGAAGACACCCCCGGCCTGCTCGCGGAGCTCAACGCCATCGTGCGGGACCTGCACGTGGATTTTACCGCCCTCCGTACCCGGCCCTCCGTTCCGGCCTACACGATCAATCCGCCCCGCCTGGGCGTATACAAGAGCTGGACCGCTTCCATGGATGAAGGGTGGACCCGCTTCGTGCTGGAACAGTTCGAGTTCCCCTACCAGAGCATCACTAACAGCGACATCCGGAAAGGCGGGCTGGGAAGCGACTTCGATGTGATCATCCTTCCCGACATGGGCGACGGCACCATCAGGAACGGCCTTTCCGAGGGCTCGCTGCCCGAGAAATACACGGGAGGCATCGGCGATGTGGGCGTCAAGAACATCCGGGCCTTTATCCAGGGCGGGGGCGCGCTCATCACGCTCAACTCCGCCGCCGATTTCGCCCTCAAGAGCCTGCATCTGGGAGTGGAAAACGTGGCCGCCGGGAAACGGCGCCAGGAATTCTTCATCCCGGGATCCCTGCTCAAGGTCATCCATGACCCGACCCATCCCATCGCCTTCGGGTACGACCGGGACGCCGCCATATTTTTCCGGCGCAGCCCCGTGTTTGCCGCAGGCGAGGGCCACAGCGTGATCCGCTATCCGGCCCACTCCCTGTTGAGCGGTTGGGTCACCGGTGAAGAGCTCCTCGTCAATCGGAGCGCCCTGCTGGATGTGCCCTTCGGCAAGGGACGGGTGATCCTCATAGGCTTTCCCGCCCAGTACCGCTCCCAGTCGCATGGGTCTTTCCGTTACCTCTTCAACGCGATATTCTACGGAGCGGCATCGACGGACTGAAGCGGCGGTGCAAATTAAGGGTTGACAATTAAGGGGGGAGAATTGACAATTAGAGAAGGAAAAGGAGGCTCCATGCGTATAAATAGATTTGTCATCACTTCTTTGGTCTTGCTGCTGCTTCTGGGCCTGCCAGGGTTGGTATCCGCTCAACAGCAGGATGCCAAGATCTATCTCCACTTCTTCGGCGGCTTCAACCGGGTCTTAGAATACGGCTGCGACTGCGATTATGTGCAGGGTGAGAATGACTTTCCCGTGACACCGGCCCACACCACGGCCTCGGTCGGGATGGGCCTCGGCTATCTGCTGGGGAAGGGCTTCGGCCTGGAACTGGACGGCCGCTACCATTCAAATACAGACGTGCTCCTAACCGATCCGTCCGACGGCGACACGGTCACGATCGACACGGCCAAGCACTATGCCATCACGCTCAACCTCCTGTATCAGATCCTCAAGAACAGCGTGCGTCCCTATGTTCTGGCGGGCGCGGGCATCGATACGCTGGTGGACGTCCAGACCCAGATCTTCAATACCGATATGGGGTATGAGTTCGAACTCAGGGAACCGGATCAAAAGACCGACTTCATGTTCAACCTGGGTGGTGGAGTCGAGTTC
>JAUXEH010000424.1 GCA_030620655.1 Candidatus Aminicenantota bacterium
CCAGAAATCCTGAATGAAGCGCTCCCTTTCCTCCCTGTCGGCCAGGTGTTTGAAGATGTCATGCTCGTCATCGGTCATGATCAGCCGGGCATATTCATAGAAATCCTTGCTCACCGGGTCGAGCTTGATCGCCATACCGGAGCAGGCGGCAAGACCCACCAGCACGGCGATCAGAACCACCGGATACCAGATACGGATCTTAATTATTTTTTGCATTGTTCGATCAAGGCCTCCAGTTTTTCCCTCTCGTCAGGGGGGAGGGTTGGTTGAAATTTCTCCTGGTACAGGGAAAAGTGATCCAGTGCCTTCGACTTCTCGCCCAGGTTCAGGTAGACGAGGGCCAGGTTGTAACGGGCATCTCTGAATTCGGGATTGATCTCGAGGGCTCTCTCCATGGCCACGGCGGCCCGTTCCAGATCGCCCAGCTGCCGGAACACGATCCCCAGGCCGTTCCAGGGGGAGGCATAATCGGGATTCAGGCGCGCCGCTGCCTGGAAAGACGCCACGGCCTGTTCCAAGGGGGCCGCATCCTTGAGAAAAATGGCCTGGGAGAGATAGGTGATCCCCAGGTTGTTGTGCGCCACCGCGTAATCCGGGTCGAGCTCCAGGGACCGGGTAAAGGCCAGGATCGCCTTCTCGAACTCCCGGGTATGGGTGTGGGCCACACCCAGGTAGTTCCAGATCTCCGGATCGTAATCCATCTGCCGCAGGGTCTTGTCCTGGAAGATGCGGATGA
This sequence comes from Candidatus Aminicenantota bacterium, assembly GCA_030620655.1. GTDB lineage: Bacteria > Acidobacteriota > Aminicenantia > Aminicenantales > Aminicenantaceae > JAUXEH01. The sequence continues at coordinate 737 of JAUXEH010000424.1, forward strand.
CCTCGGCATACTGCCGGGCGTTGATCAGGAAATTCACGTACGCAGAAAACACATCGAAGCTGTCCGGCAGCGCCTTGAGGCCCACCCTGAGCACCTCCAAGGCCTCGGGCAGGCGCCCTGTCTCCTTGAAGACGACGGCCAGGTTGGAATAGGCGATATCGATGTCCGGCCTTTCGGTGAGCACCTCCTGAAGCATCCGCACGGCGCCGCGGGTATCGCCTTTTTGATAAACCCCCATGGCTGCCTGGGACTTGGTGTGAAAAGGGAGCAAGGTCTTTATGTCCTGGCTGGGTCCGAATTCCTGCCTGCCGCCGCCGGGAGAGGAGGGGGCGGTGATGTAGCCCAGGGTACGTAGCTTGGCCAGGGTCTCGCGGTCCGGGGCCTGACGGGCCTGGGCGCTGTCCGCATGCGTTTCCTGCTTGATCAGCCGCTCCAGCCGGGGCCGGTGTTCCCGCAGGGAGCGGGGCGAGATGAGATCCCGGGTCTCGTTAAAATCGGCCGCCAGGTCGTACAGCTCGGGTATGGGAGACTCGATGAACTTCTGCTTCCCGTTTACTATGTAGCCCCGCAGCGGTGCCCAGCCGCGGCTGTAATAGGGATACAACGACTCGAAGTAGATGGTCCGGGTCTTGAGTTTTTTCCCCTCTAGAGCCGGCGCCAGAGAGCCGCCCTGGAGGTGGCTAGGGCGCTTGAGGCCCAGCCAGTCGCACACGGTGGGGAAGATGTCGCAGTGGCTTACAAAGGTGTCCACCGTGCGGGGAGCGATGCCCGGCCCGGCAATCATCAGGGGGATCCAGAGCGAGGAGTTATAGGCCAGATAACCATGGGTCTTTTCCCCGTGCTCTCCCAGGGACTCGCCGTGGTCTCCGGTCACGACCACCAGGGTGGACTCCATGAGGCCCGTTTCCTGTACGTGGCGGAAGAGCGGCTCCAGGGCCGCATCCACATAGGCCACCTCACCGTCGTAGGGGCGGCCGGCGAACCGGGTGCGGAAAGGCTCGGGAGGGTCGTAGGGATCGTGCGGGTCATAGCAGTGGACCCACAGGAACCAAGGACCCGGCTGGGCTCGCAGCCAGGTCAACGCCCCTTCCACCACGTCCTCCGCCTTTCGCTCCACGCTGGCGAGCCGTTCCGCGCCCAGACTCCTGTAATCGTCATCATAGCGGTCGAATCCCTGGGCCAGGCCGAAACGGCTGTCCAGAGGGTAGGCGCCCACAAAGGCGGCAGTGGCATACCCCCGCTCTTTCAGCAGCTCAGCCAGGGTCACCTGGTCCTCGTGCAGGACGAATGTCCCGTTGTCGTGGACACCGTGATACAGCGGCAGGACCCCGGTCAGGATGTTGGCATGGGAAGGCAGCGTGGTCGGGGTGTGCGCAAAAGCGCGGGTGAACCGGACTCCCTGCCGGGCGAGGCCGTCCAGGACCGGCGTCTGCGCGTGACGGTCGTCGTAGCAGCTCAGGCGGTCGGCGCGCAGGGTGTCGATGGTCACCAGGAGGAGGTTCCGGCGGGCCTCAGGCGCGTTTCC
>JAUXEH010000271.1 GCA_030620655.1 Candidatus Aminicenantota bacterium
CCGGGGATCAGATTTACATGTCGCTCAAAGGACTGGATATGCTGGGACTCGGGAGAAAGGAGCTGTCCGGAACAGACCTCCATAAGGTCGCCCGCCGTACAGGTGCTTTCTATCTCGTCACCGGGAGGCTGAGCCGGGAAAACGGAAGGCTTGCGATCCAGATGGATCTTAAGGAGGCGGCCAAAGGGCGCAGCCTTATCACTCAGAGTTTCGAGGTCGCCGAACCGCAGGGGCTCCTTTCTCTGGTGGATGATATCGCCGTGCAGATGAGACAGGGTATGCCCTCGGACGACAATGCTGCAGACTCCTCTGAAACCGACAGGGCTTTCCAGGAATACACGACGTCCTCTCCCGAGGCGTATGCGTATTATGCAGCCGGGAAATGGCATCAATGGAATCAGGATTACCGAAGCAGTATCGATGCCTTCGAGCAGGCGATCGAACTGGATCCTGAGTTCGCGGCCGCCTATGTCGATGCGGCCGAGTCATACACCGCATTGGGTTATCACTATAAGGGCTGGAAAGAATGCCAGGCCGCCCAGAGGTTCGTGGACCGCCTCTCGGAACAGGAGCGGCTGCACCTGCAGGGTGAATTCTACCGCCGCTCGGAAAAGACTTTTGATATCGCACTCAAAGTCTATTCCCGTCTGATCGAGCTCTATCCCGATGACTCCCGGGCCAACACCAACCTCGGTATCCTGCACAGCCGCCTGGGTGAATGGGACCTGGCCCTTGAGCGGTTCGCGGTCAATGGTCAAAACCAGGTCATGACTCGGAACCTCTCTCTCGAAATATCGCAGGTCAACGCGCTGCAGCAGGATTATGAAGGGGCCGCCAAGGTCCTGCGTGACGTTTCACGGGAGTCCTTCGATTCCCAGGATACCCGTTTCCAGTTGGCATGGATATTCCTCTTGAAGGGAGATTATGACAGCGCGCTGGACGAGGTCAAGCGGGGCCGTAAGCTAGGGTCCGCGTACACGCTGACCCGCATGCAGGGCGAGATATACATGATGAAGGGGGAGCTGAAGGCCGCCGAGGCGGAGTTCAACCAACTTCTGCAGGATCCTGAGCCCGTCGCTCAGCTTTGGGGAAGGAAACGCCTGGCCGACCTCGCTCTGCTGGGAGGCCGGTTCAGCCAGGCCCTGGATCATCTGAACCAGGGTTTACGCCTGGCGGCCGATTCCAAAGAGATGAGCTGGAAGTACCGCCTGCACCTGAACATGGCAAGGATCTACCTGGAGACCGGCAAGGCAACCAGGGCCATGCAGCAGTGTGACGCCGCCTGGAGCATCGCCGTCAAGGGAGAGACCATGGACCTGCCCCGGGATGCCCTCCACTACCGCGGGCTCTGTTACCTGGCCCTCAATCGTATGCGGGATGCCCAGCGCACCGCCGAGCGCCTCCGCGGCCTGTGTGAAAAGGGTCCGGTCAAGGACCGGATGCGCTACTACTATCATCTCATGGGTAAGATCGAGATGGCCCGGAAGAATCCCGGACAGGCTGTGGGGCACTTCGTCCAGGCTGTGGAGCTGCTTCCTTCCCAGGGAGCTCCGTGGCTCTTTTCCAATGATCATGCGCTCTTCATCGACGCCCTGGCCGAGGCCTATTATGCGGCTGACAACCCCATTAAGGCCTTGGAGGAGTTCGAGAACGCCCGGGACCTGTCGTCCGGACGATTGCTGTACGGGGACCTCTACGCCAAGATCTACTACAAGCTGGGAAAGATACGGGAAGAATACGGGTTGAACGACATCGCGGGCAGCGGGTACCAGAAGTTTCTGGAGCTCTGGCAGGATGCAGACCCTCAGCTCCCGGAAAAGCGTGACGCACAGAGACGCCTGGCGGCGGCAGAGGGGCGCTAGCCGCCTTTCGCTCCGGTCATTGCATCATCCATCTTCCGGGCTTCGGTTTGATTTATGGGCCTCTAAGTTTTACACTAGGGCCAATGCCCCACACGATCGAATGGAAGCCCGGCCAAAGCTTCCTGTTCGTCTGTTACGGCAACACCTGCCGTTCCCCCATGGCCGAAGGATTGGCGCGAAAACTGCTGGGTGAAGAGGTCCGCGTGGAAAGCGCCGGCCTGGCACCCGCGTTCGAGGGGGCACAGCCTGAGGCGGTCGAGGTTATGGATGATCTCTACGGTGTGGATATCTCCGGCCACGGTACGCATGATGTATTCGCGCTCAGCTTGGAAGATTACCAGTGGATCATCGCACTCGACGCCTATGTGCATGAGACCCTCAAGGCCCGCTTCCCTGGGCTGGGCGAGAGGTTGTTCCTTTGGGACATCGACGACCCCTACGGCCGCCCGCGGCGTGCTTATGCGCAGTCTGCCCGCTTGATCGAGTACTGCATGAACAAGTCCCTGCTGGGAAGGTAACAGGCAGCACCAAATGAGCGCTGTGATATATATCCCACGGGAATAAAGCGAAGGAGCCGAACATGAGAAACAACCTGGCTGGTATTCTGATTTTAATCTTTCTCGGAGTCTGGATGCCGCTGTTCGCTCTGCCGCAGGAACAGGACACAGAGGCCGAGCTGTTGATCCCTGAAACACCACCGGCCGTGGGCCTGACCGATGCCGCAGACCTGGAGACATTCATAGACGGCGTCATGCGCATCCATATGGAGTCCCGGCACATAGCCGGCGCGGTGTTCGTGGCTGTAAAAGACGGAGAGATCTTCCTGTCCAAGGGCTATGGCTACGCGGACGTGGAAGGCAGGAAACCGGCGCTGCCGGACGAGACCCTCTTCCGTCCCGGGTCCATCTCCAAGCTTTTTGTGTGGACCGCGGTGATGCAGCTGTGGGAGCAGGGCCGGATCGACCTGGATGCGGACATCAACACATACCTCGAGACATTCCAGATCCCGGACACCTTTCCCCAGCCCATCACGATGAAAGACCTGATGAGGCACACCCCGGGATTCGAGGAAACGGTCCTGGGCATGTCGGCCCGTGCGCCGAAAGACCTGGTTCCGTTGGGAGAGTACCTGCAAAAAAACCTACCCGAGCGTGTCTTTCCTCCCGGAGAGATCACCGCCTATTCGAATTACGGCTCCGCCCTAGCCGCCTACATGGTTGAGGTCGTGTCCGGTGTTCCTTTCGAGGAGTATCTGGACCGGAATATCTTCGCACCTCTGGGCATGGACAACAGCACGTTCCGGCAGCCTCTGCCCGACCACCTGTCGGAGCAGATGTCCGGGGGGTACAAATACGGCCGCGGTGTGTTCACGCCGAATGATTTCGAGTTGATCAACGGCATGTACCCTGCGGGCTCCATGAGCACCACAGCGGAAGACCTGGCTCGTTTCATGATCGCCCACCTGCAGTCAGGACGCTGGGAAGAGGCCTGGATCCTGGACAGGGGAACGGCCGAACTCATGCAGACACGCCTGTTCGCGCACGATGCCCGGATCGATGGAAACGCCCATGGTTTCTGGGAGTGGGAGTATAACGGCATCCGCACCATCCAGCACGGCGGGGACACCACCCTCTTCCACTCCCTCCTGGTCCTGCTCCCCGATCACAACACCGGCTTTTTCGTCTCCTACAACAGCGAGGGCGGGGGAGGCGCCTCCCGCCTGCAGCTGATTGAGGCCGTTCTGGACCGCTATTTCCCGTCGGAAGCCCCGCCGGATTTAGAGCCGCCGGCAGGTTTCAGGAAGCGGGCCGGACGGTATACCGGGCTGTACATGATGAGCCGCGTGAACTACTCCTCCTTCCTGAAGCTCATGCAGCTGGTCATGACGGTCAAGGTGAGCGCCACCAGGGGAGGGACGCTCCTGATCGGGAACAGCGATCCCAAGCAGTATGTGGAGATCGAGCCGCTGGTCTTCCGTGAGCTCAGGGGCCAGGATATGGTGGTGTTCAAGGAGGACAGCGGGGGACGCATCACCCACATGTACCTGCACCGGGTCCCGTACATGGCCTGCATCAAGATGGCCTGGCACGAGCTGCCGCGCTGGCACATCCTCATCCTCGCGGTGACGGGATTCTTTTTCCTGTCCACCCTGATCTGGCCGCTGGGGGCGCTGCGCAGGACGCTCTGCAAGTACTCGGCGGTCCCTGCGGACGCACCCAGAGCCGCACGCTTACTGGCCGGAGGCATGAGCGCCCTGTGTCTCGTTTTCCTGATCGGGATGGTAGCCGTGCTCAGCCGGCCGGATTCCGTGATGTTCGGTGTGCCCTTCTTGCTCAAGATCTTGCTGGTGCTGCCTTTCGCGGCCGCGGTGCTGGCGCTGGGCGTGCTGTTCTATGCCTTCCTGAGCTGGATCAAAGGTTACTGGTACGCCTGCAGCCGGATCCACTATCTGCTCATCTTTCTGGCGTTCCTCGGGTTTCTGTGGCTGCTCAATCATTGGAACCTTCTGGGTTTTAGATACTAGATCCGCATTTCTTAGTCTAGGCACCTGAATCATTCGCGGGCCAAGTTCGCCCATTTGCGAGGTGTTGGTAGGTGAAGCCGTAGTATACTACTGCGAGCCTGCCACATCGAAGCAAAGGGGATGAAATTGGCTCGCCCGGAGGGTAAAAGCTGCCG
>JAUXEH010000294.1 GCA_030620655.1 Candidatus Aminicenantota bacterium
CTGGACCTGCACCACACCTCGAGATGGTTGTTCATGCCGATGACCTCGACCTCCTCTTCCAGCCCGGCTTTTTCCTTAAGTGTCTGGTTGATGAGGACCCGGCCCTTGGAGTCGATCTCGTTGTGCGTACCCTTGAGATTGACCCGGCGCATGAAGCTGCGGACTTCAGGTTTCAGGTGAAGCAGCCCTTCATCCGTCAGCCCGGCGAGTTGTTCCCAAACGGGGAGAGGATAGATCTGGATGGCCTGGTCGGTCAGTGAGGTGATGAACACACCCTTACCGTACTGCTCCTCGATGGCGGCCCGGAATCTTTCCGGGATCTTGATGCGGCCGCTCTTGTCGAGGCGTGCGGTGTAGCTTCCGATCAGATATTGTCCCAATTTGTCCCGTTTCATCCCATTTTTAATTGATAATATATGTGATACCCTCCCTTGTCAAGAAAAAAACCGGGAATTTTTGGGATTTTTCCCGCCCTCTACGGGGGGAAATCGGAGAGGAGGCGGTTTTAGGTCCAGGAACGGGACGGAACGGGACGCGTGATCATTCTTCGGGGCGCTCTTCGATCAGTTGTTTGGCGGCGGCATAGTCCCGCTGCGCCACCATGATCTTGATCTTTCCCAGGCCGTCTGCCGAGAAGGCGTGCACCGACTGGACGACGAGCCCCCTCAGGAGGCAGGGGATGCTGTAGGAGGCCAGGAAGCTCTTGACCACCTCCGCCTCCACCGGCCCCTGTACCGTGGCGACTTCCTTGAGCTCGGCGGCCATGGCATCCTTCGGAGGTCCGGGTTTGTTTTCATCCATTTCTGCGTTCCAGGTAATCGTCCAGGATTCTCCGGTGGTCGAAGGCCAGCGGGCGATCGATCTTTTCCGGGTCGAGGATCTCCAGCTCCTGGGCATCATCCTGCGCCTCCGGAGTCCCTGCGCCGGCGGCCACGTAAACGGTCGTGATGGTGTGCTTGCGCGGGTCCCGCCGTGGGTCGGAGTAGGTGTGCAGCTGGTACTTGAGGGTGATGTCCAGAGAGGTCTCTTCCTTGGCCTCGCGCACGGCCGCCTCTTCCAGAGATTCCCCGTAGTCGACGAACCCGCCCGGCAGGGCCCAGCCGGGGGGAGGGAACTTCCGTTTGATCAGGATGATCCCGGGCCTCCCGTATGCATCTTCGATCTCGATGATGATATCGACCGTGGGGTGGGGATTCCTGTATTTGGGCATTGTCGTGCGTGTCTTTTAGCCTGAATAATTTATAAAGAATGCCGATATTTCCCATACAAAATTCATAATAATCATCGGCATTCTTTACCCTCCGGGCGCGTCAATCTCAGCACATCGACATCGTCGTGGCCCAATCGATGTAGCACACTACACCTCATGAGCCACATCCTTGTCGTTGCACTAATCTTGCCCCGTGAATTATCCAGGTCACATGGATGCCCCTAATTCTAAAGCGAAAACCAGGAAAATGCAACTCGCCCGCCCGCTTGTCTCTTTTGAGTACACATGCTATGATTTGAGGACAGGATGTGATACCCATGGACCGGATCTCCCAGGGGAGAGGGATGGCATGAATCTTGCTTAGGTTATGGGTACCTGAGAAAGGAGTAATGAGATGAAAAAACTTGCCGTCATGCTTCCTTTGCTGGTACTCTTCGCCGGCTGTACCGTGATCCACGAACCGTTGACCGGTCCCAAAGTGGCCGTGGTACCCGCCGACGCCGCCTATTACGACTATTATCCTTCCGCGGAGTATGATACCGCCTATGCCTATCCTTCCGTCTATCTCGGGCTCGGATGGGGCTGGGGCCCCGCCTGGTTCTACGGGTGCTGGGATTGGTACTGGGGATCCTGCGGAGGGTGGTGGGGTTACCCCTGGGGTGGTTACTGGGGTTGGTCCTGGTGGTCTCCCTGGTACCCTGTCTACTCCGGCTACCCGATATATCCCGGCTACGGGTATCCCGGTTACGGGTATCCCAGCTACGCCGATCGCTACTCGGTCACGAAACAGTCCCTGGCCGGCAGGGACGGCCAGAGTCGGAACATAAGGGGAGATACCTCCACCAGCGGAGCCTCGACCGGCCGGGTCCGGACCAGCTCCACCCGGGCCGGGACGACATCCCGCAACATACGGACCTATTCCCCTGCCAGGAGCACGGCGTCTTCGAGCCGGGTGAGGTCCAGCTCTGGGCGCACCGTCAGGGCGACTTCCACGAGGCGTTCCAGCGGCGCCCGGGTCTCTTCGGCCGGGCGCGCCAGATCTGCCCCGCGTTCATCCGCGGGTCGTTCATCCGCGGGTCGTTCATCCGCAGGTCGTTCTTCTGCGGGACGGGCTTCCAGCGCCGGCCGCAGTTCGAGCGGTTCCCGCGTGAAAAAGAGATAGCCACCCAGTCGTGTCGCATGGGTGTATACGAATAGTCAGTAGCCCGCAAGGGCATGTGGAGGGGATCATGGAAAACAAAAGAACACTAGCTCTGTGCCTGGGGCTGACGTTTCTGCTCGCACTGCCCGGCCTGTCTTTGGCCGGCAAGGAGTACACCTACGCCCCTGATCCCGGCAGGGAGATCTACTTCGGCCACATCAGCTATACCGAGATCTTCGGGGACAGCTATGATCCGCTGGTCTTCCGGCCGGGTCAGGCCGCGCCGGAGAAGGCGGTCCTAAATCTGCCCTTGGCCCCGGGGGATGTCATCCAGACCTCCGCCGAACGCAGGTGTGAGATCCAGTTCGATTCCGGGACCCTTCTCCGGGTGGACTACAACACACGAATCAAGATCGAGACCATCCTGGCCCAGAGCCTGAGCTCGAGTAAGAAGCTCAGCAACATTGTCCTGGAAAAGGGACGGATCTACGTCATGTACAAGCGGTACAACCGGCCCGAGATCTTCCAGGTGATCACGGCCAATGCGGCCTTCAAGCTGAACCACAACTCGGTCAGCACCATCCAGGCCGGCCCGGATCTCCCCTCGGATGTGTGGGTGGATCAGGGCAAGGTCCATATCCTTTACGGTCTCGCTGAGAATATCGATGATCACAAGCTTAAGAAACCCCAGCAGATGCGCATCACCCGCGGCCAGGCCCTGGCCGCCCTGGATGAGCCCCGTGAGGAAAGCTTCCAGGCATGGAACCTGAAGATGAACCAGGATTTTATCGCCATGCACCGCTACCAGGCCAAGCTGCCCAAACCCATCCAGCGCTACTCGAAAGCCATTACCTATTTCGCACAGAAGTACTCCATGGTCTACGGTGAGTGGCTCTACCATGACCTGCTGGGATACGTGTGGCAGCCGCACATGAACAACTACTACCCCTATTCGCCCTGGCGGCCCCTGGTTTTTGGGTACTGGAGCGAGGTCAGCGGCCAGCTGTTCTGGGTCCCCGACGAGCCCTGGGGATGGGTGCCCTACCACCTGGGTGTCTGGCACTGGGACAAGAACAAAGGCTGGCTGTGGATCCCAGGGAGCGCCTTTGCCCCGGCCTGGGTGCAGTGGCGGTTCTTCTTCGGCGGCTCGTTGTTCGCCTGGCATCCCCTGTCGATCTATCATTGGTTCCCCCAGCAGTTGATGTACGCCTCGTGCGGCTATGCCTATGATCCCATGAACCCGCCGTCGGATGATCCCAATTATTACCTGAAGAGGGGAGACACTACTCTGGGAAAGGCTTCTCCTGCCTTGCCCGCTCCCAAGTATCCGCTGCCCGACAACCTGAAGGCCACACTCAAGAGGGTACAGAAAGCCTTTGAAAAGCAGGACTCCGGGCTGATGGAATCCATCCGCACGACGCCTTCCACCCTGAACGTGGTGCGCCGGGGAGATCTCGACTCCCCGCGGATCCAGGACAAGCTGATAGATCCTAAAGAAGTCCCGTCCTTCCAGAAGGGCGGGGAGGGGTTCTACCGCGACACCGATGATGCCTCCTATGCCGCGGCCAAGACCCACTGGGGCAACCGCCTCCAGGATCAGGTCAGTGAGCGTATCGAGAACACGCGCCGCAGCGACAGGTCTATCAAGGTCACACTGGAGTCCATGCAGCCCGCAGAGCTGAATTCCTACACGTTCGAGGGAAAACGCGTCTTCGAGAAGCCCGACCGGGGCGCCGGCCGGCCTCGGACGCCTTCCTGGATGCCGGCCCCGGTTATCAAGGCCCCGGCCCGGACCGCCATGCGGCACCTGGACTGGAACCCGGACATCAGCCTGGGCAGGCGGGTCGGCGTGACCGATATCCGGTATGTCTCGA
>JAUXEH010000007.1 GCA_030620655.1 Candidatus Aminicenantota bacterium
TGATCCACGTCCCTCCTGGATAATTCACGAGTCGAGTTTGCCATAGGTGGTAGGCGCGGCGGGTGAAGCTGTGGTCGTCCACCGCGAGACCCGCCGCAACACCCCAGATATGGTGAAATCGGCTCGCCCAAAGGGTAAATAATGCCGATGATTATAGCGGGAATTTAAAGGGAAAAATTGGCATTATTTATGAATTATTCAGGGGTTAATATGCATAGGAGTCGGGGCAGATGCTGTTGAATTCGCAGTAGCTGCAGCTGTGCCAGTCGGGGCGGGCCTTATAATCCTCTTTCCGGATCCCCGCTTCGGCCTCTGAGATCTTGTCCAGGACCCTCTGCATCTCCTTGGCGCCCTTCCGGGCCCGGCCTATGATATCCGATTCCAGGAAGTGCAGTCGTGTTTCCAGGGCCGGCGCCCCTGTGGCCTTCAGGAAGGAGAGCGCATAGACATCCATCTGCAGGCTGCTCCCGGTGCGTTTGTCCGCCTCCTCCTGCGACTTGACCTCCGTCGCCTTGAAATCGATGATGACCTCTCCTTCGGGAAGGCGATCGATCCGGTCCCACCGCCCGGTGAACCGGAGCTCACCCTCCTGCCATTTGAAGGACCTTTCCAGCGATTCCGGTACGAGGCCGGAAGCCTGCTCTCTTGCGACGAACCTCTGCAGGGCCTTTTCGCCGGCCTTCTTCTTCATCTCCTCGTGCTCCCGGCTGAGGAAACCCTCGTTGATCCAGCGGTGCCTGTACTCGGTCAGCACGTCCCGCAGGGCCGGGTCTTTCCCCGCCATCCTCTGCTGCAGATAGAAATGAATGGTGCCGTGCAGGACACGGCCATACACCAGGTTGTAATGGGGGGGCACCGGGATCCGGACTACGTGCCGGTAGCGGAACTTCAAGGGACAGATGAGATAGTCATCCACCTGGTAAAAACTCAGCCGCATTGCCTTCTGCGGGCCTCCCCGCACTGTCCTGGCAGGTTGTTCGGGCCGCGGGGCGTAGCGCTGGATCTCCTCCAGGGACGAGGCCTGCTGTGTGGCCTCAGGGGCCCGGGCCAGATCCAGCGCTTCGAGGACAAAAGGGCTCACCTTCTTGAGCCGCTTAAGGCCGTAATCACGGGCCCAGGTCAGATAGAGGGTGTGTTTCGCCCGCGTCATCCCCACGTAGAACAGGCGTCTCTCCTCCTGGACATAACCGAGAGCATCCGGGGATACACCGGCATCCGACGCCCCGGCCGCTTGCGTGTCGCCCAGGATCGCATCCGGGATCGGAATCCGTTCCTTGCGCGCCCGCCCGGGATAGCGGTCGGCGATCAACCCGACCATGAAGGTCACCGGGAACTCCAGGCCCTTGGACTTGTGCACGGTCAGCACGTGGACCGCATCCTCTTCCAGCTCTGCTTCTCCAGAGGCGGGGTTGTCCCCGACCTGCCGGAGGAGTTCCAGGTGTTTGGCGAAGGCGAACAGGGAATCTGTATCGGTCACCTGGGAGAAATTCTTTACCTTGTCGAAGAAGATCCGGATGTTCTTGATGCGCATCTCGGTCCGGGAGGACAATTCACGCGTGAGCTCCTTGAGGAAGCCCGTCCGTTCCAGGAACGCGTACATGACCTGACCGGCGTTCTGATGGGCGGCCAGCTCCACAAAATAGCGCAGGTCCTCATAGATGCGGCGGATGGTATCCCGGGAAGACTCCTCAACCTCGACGGGATTGCGGCCAAGATGGAAGCCCTGGAAGACCTTGTGCAGGCTCATGTGTTTCTTGTGGGCGAAATTGGCCACGGAAGTGAGATCATAGGCATCCATCCGGTAGACTTCCGAGAGCGCCAGATGGAAGAGGCTGGGGCTGTCTTCAAAATCGGTCACGCCTCGGATGAAGGAGGTGAGGATCCTGATCTCTTCCTGTGCGTAGAGTCCCCGGCTGCCGGAGAAACGGTAGGGGATATCCCGCATGTTCAGGGCTCTCAGGTAAGGGTCTGCATCTGCATTGGTCCGAACCAGGATGGCGATATCGCTGTATCGACAGCCGTCCGCCTCGCGCTCCCTGATGACATCAGCCACGCGATCAGACTCATGGGACAGGGTGTCGAACTGCAGCATTTGGATGCTCTTCCCCCGAGATTCCAGGGCCGAGTGCAGGGATTTGTCGATGTCCTCCCTGACCTCCAGGCGGTAGGGGTCGTTGTACCGGATCAAACGGTAGGCGGCGTCCAGGATGGGTTGCGTGGATCGATAGTTGGTGTTGATGACCACACGCTCCGCCCGGGGATAGATACGGCTGAAGCTCAGGATGTTGCTGAGGGATGCGCCCCGGAAACGGAATATGCTCTGGTCATCGTCCCCCACCACGGTGATGTTGTGATGCCGGGCACTCAACAGTTTAAGCAGCTCGAACTGGATGTGATTGGTATCCTGGAACTCGTCCACCAGGATGTACTTGTATTTTTCTTGATATTGCTTCAGGACTGAGGGCCGGGTCCGAAAGAGTTCGCAGGTCAGGGTCACCTGATCTTCGAAATCGATCATGCCGTGTTCCCGCAGGAGCTTCTGATACGTCCTGTAGACCAGTGCCAGTTCCTGGTGCTTGATGGCCGTTTCCCGGGCGGCCGCATCCGGAGCCTGCTTTTTCAGCTCGCGGGCGAAGCGGATGGCATCGTCGGGCTTGACGCCTTCCTGCTTCAATTTTCTCAGGGCGGCCAGGAGTTCCTGGATGTGCCGGGCGGGCGAGCTCAGCGGACGGTAGTATTTCAAGGGAAACCGGAAAAGGTTTTCACGGAAAAATATGGCCTGTTCGACCTCGTCGAGAAGCATGAAATCCAGATGGAATCCCAGCTCGTGCACGTGGTTGCGCAGCACACGTTCCCCGAAAGAATTGAACGTGCTGATCTCCACGAACGAGTAGCTGTACGGGATCAGGAGGTCGACCCGCTCCTCCATCTCGTTGGCCGCCTTCTCCGTAAAGGTCACGGCCAGGATCTCATCCGGCCGGGCCGCCTTGGATGAGATGAGGTGGGCGATCCGATGCGTGATGACTTTGGTTTTTCCGGTGCCGGCACCGGCGATTATCAGGAGGGGCCCTTCACCATACATGACCGCCCGTGCCTGCTCCTGGTTTAGGCCCTGCAGCAGCTTATCCATCGGCTCCACCTGAGAACATAGCGATCCGGATGTATGCCTGACTGAAGGGTGGATTATTTGAGGATGATCGTCTCATCAGGCAGGCCGAGCCCTAATTCGCGAGCCCTTTCCCTGACGGCCTGCGGATTTTCTTTGAGTTCCTGGATCTCTCTCAGCAGCTCGTCCCTCTGACGCGTCAACCGCCCCACCTGCATCTCGAGTGATTCGACATTCTTGCTGACCTGATAGATCTCGATCAGGCCCTGGTCTCCGAAAAACGAGGCGATCACCAGAACCAGGAACAGAAACGACACGGAGGCGACCAGCAGTTTTGTCTTGAAGGACAGGCCGGTCGGTTTTTTCTGTCGTGGCATCAGGCTATCAGCTCCATCCCGGCTTTCATGAGCCGGTCCAGTTCATCCACAGTGCCGGCCTCTCCATAGCAGCGGATGACCGGGACCGTCCCGGAAAAGCGTAACAGAACCCAGTCATCTTCGTCAAAGTTAAATTTGACACCGTCGATGGTTTCCGTGCTCACCACGGCGCGCCCTGCCAGCCGGTGAGGAAGCCGACGCGTCAGTTGCTTCAGTTTTCTCTCCCTCTCTGCGGTCAGAGGGACAGCCTGGTGCCTCCCTTCCAGTTTGCCGTATTTGGCAAACAGGTCATCGATCTGGCGAGACAAAGACCGGCCCCGCGCGGCCAGCATCTCGACAACCATGAGCCCGGCAAAGATCCCATCCTTCTCCGGAAGATGGTCCTTGACGGCCAGGCAGGCGCTTTCCTCCCCGCCAAAAATGATCTTCCCTTCCAGAAACAGGTCAGCCAGATATTTGAAGCCCACCGGGGTCTTGAGCAGGGGAAGATCATGGGCCCGGGCGATCCGGTCGATGAGATGTGTGGTGGCGATGGAGCGGGCCACCCCCCCTCGCCATTTTTTTTCCGTGACGAAATAGTCCAGCAGCAAAGCCAGGACCAGGTTCTGCTCAATGAAGCGGCCCTTTTCGTCGACGATCCCGAACCGGTCCCCGTCCGCATCGGTGGCGAGCCCCACATGGAGTTTGTGCTCGATGACCAGTTCTTTCAGCTCCCCCAGATTTTCTTCCGTACAGGAGGGGGTGATGCCCCCGAAATAAGGATCCAGATACCCATGGATCTCCTCGAACGGGATGTGGTTCTCCTCCAGGATCTCATCCAGATATTCACGGCTGGCACTGAAGAGCAGGTCCAGGGCCACCTTGATCCCGGCTTTGCGGATCAGGTCGAAATCTATCCGGTCCTGGATATAGCCCAGATAATCCGCCTGCAGATCGATCTTCTCGACAAACTCGGTCTTGGGATAGAACGGACAGACGGCGTCACCCCGCATCAGGTGTTTGATCTCCTCCTCGATTGGATCGGTCTCGACGGGCAGCGCCGGTGCCCCTGTCTCGACATTGTATTTGAGCCCGTTGTACTCCGGGGGATTGAAGGAGGCGGTAAAATTGATCCCGGCGTGAGCTTGGCGGAGGATGATCTGGTAGGCCTGGGCCTGAGAAGGGGCGTCCCGATCTGAAAGGAACACATGGATCCGGTTGTGGGAGAGGACCTTGGAGGCCTCGGCCGCGAAGCGTTCAGAAAGAAAGCGGGTGTCATAGTTGACCACCACGGAGATCTTTTCGTCGGGAAACTTCCGGTGGAGGCAGTTGGCGATGGCCTGGACCACGGTCCGGACATTCTGGAAAGTGAATTCTTCCCCCATGATGGCTCGCCAACCGGATGTGCCGAACTTGATCATGGTCGCCTTTGGACTTAATTAACACAACTTCCCCTTAAAATCAAGGCCTTCCAGGCCTTTTGTCAACGCAACAGGATTCGATCTTCGCCACGGGTGATTGGCAGGAGGGATATACTTGCCTTTCGGACCGGTGTATGGCGCTTATTGCGATTTTGGTTTTTCCCTCTTTGTTTTGTCCGTGATATCCCGATACTTCAGTCTTCGGCCATTGAAGATGATCTCTATCTGCCCGTCAAATTGCTCTCGCACCTCCACCTTGCGCCTCCGCATGGCTTCCTTATCAGCTTGCCTGACTGATATCTAATGCGGAGGGATGAATGAACACGGACGCTGGATGGAATGGAACGGCCTCAGCGCTTTTTGCTGGTCATGGGTACGAAACGGACGCTGAGGACTCTCTCCGTGTGCGGCTTGCCGTCCCGCTTGGTTATCACACAGAGGGTCTGATACGTGCTGGGATTGCCGAGAGGGAGCACGATCCTGCCCCCTTCCCGGACCTGCCGGAAGATATGAGGAGGGACCTCGGCAGTGGCACAGGTGATAATGACCGCATCGAACGGCGCCTCTTCCTCCCAACCCTCGCTTCCATCGCTCCATTTCACATGGGCCCGGTCATATCCCAGCTCGGCGAGCACGGCCTCGGCCTTCTCCGCCAGGCCCCGGATGATCTCGACGCTGAACACCTCCACGCCCAAATGGGCCAGCACCGCGGCCTGATAACCCGACCCGGTCCCGATCTCCAGGATCTTCTCCTCCGGTTTAGGCTCCAGCAGCTGTGTCATCAGAGCGACGATGTAGGGCTGGGAGATGGTCTGGCTGTCTCCGATGGGGAGGGGGTGGTCCGCATAGGCCAGGTGGCGATAGGCGGGACCGACAAAGCGGTGACGCGGGACCGCGGCCATCGCTTCCAGTATGCGCGCATCGGTGATGTCCCGGGAGGCCAGCTGGCGCTCCACCATCTGCCTACGGAGGCGCGTGAAGTCATCATCCTGACACGCCGCCGAAGAGGCCGCGCACAGGCAGCCGGCCAGGAGACAGCCTGTCACCCATTTCGCAGTTCGCAACCTTATTCTCCCCCAGCTCAATTCCTTATATATTATAGGCCAAATATATTATAGACCAAATGAGAAAATCCTCCAAGCCGATCGTCATTCCAGTACGCATTTCCAAAACCGTGTTGATTTTTAGCGAGGAGGTTAGGAAGGGGGGGAGGACGGGACGGCACTCACCCTTTTAGGGGAGGGGGAGCAGAGAAAATATCACCTCCCTATTCCTCTTTCTGGGTGATTGACGGTTTTTAAGCCATTTGTCAGTATTATAGAAAATTTTACAGGGTTGAATACGGATGTTAGAAAACAGATTATTCCGAAGGCTGGCAGCGCTTTCAGCGATCAGCGCAGCGGTCCTCTATTTCCATTTGACAAAGACAAACCAATTTGATACATCCTTAATCAATCCTAGCTATGCCTTTGTTTTTGCTTGTGTACAAATGAAAGCGGTCTATCCCGGCTCGTTCGATCCTATCACCAACGGGCATGTGGATATTATCAACCGGGGGCTGAAGATTTTTGATCCAATCGTGGTCGCTGTTCTGGAAAATCCCAAGAAACAGCCCCTTTTCACGACTAAAGAAAGAGTAGATATGATAAAGACCATTTTCGGCCAACAAAAAAACGTGGAAGTCCAATCATTCCAAGGGCTGCTGGTCGATTTCGCACGAAGGAATCGGGCAAAGGTCATTATGCGCGGGCTGCGGGCCCTCTCGGACTTTGAGTACGAGTTTCAGATGGCACTGATGAACCGTAAACTCGACCCTGAGATCGAGACCTTCTTCATGACCCCCACGGTCGATTACTCCTTTCTCAGCTCCCAGCTGGTCAAGGAGGTATCTTATCTGGGGGGCTGCTTGAAGGGACTGGTACCGCAGACCATCGAAGACCGTCTGAAACAGAAGTTTGAACAGAATCCTCCAATAACTTTATTAAAAGGATAAGCACATGTTTGGACTAAGCCGAGGAAAAGAACTTGTCGGGCTTGACATCGGCTCCTATTCCGTAAAAGCCGTCGAGCTAAAACCAAAGAAAAAAGATGGAGCAGACGCTTTCGAAGTCAAAAAGATCGGCTACGAACTCCTCCCCCATGATGCCATCGTAGAGGGAACTATCATCGATTCCGCTGCCGTGGTTGAAACCATAAAAATGGTTTTCGAAGAGAACAAGATCGCTAACAAGAACGTCGTCATATCCATCAGCGGCAATTCCGTTATCATCAAGAAGATCTCCCTGCCGGCCATGGAGAGCCAGGAGCTCGCCGAATCCATCATTTGGGAGGCAAAGCATAACATCCCCTATCCTTATGAAGAGACCAATGTGGACTACGCCATCCTGGAACCCCCTTCCCACGCCCCGGATCAGAACCTGGATATCCTGCTGGTCGCCGCCAAGAAAGACAAGATCGCCAACTACAGCAACGTGATCAGCCAGGCGCGCAAAAACCTGGAGGGCATCGAAGTGGATGTCTTCGCCCTCCAAAACATCATGGAGATCAACTATCCGGAGATCTTCCCGGACAAGACACTCGCGATCATCAACTTGGGGGCGAACATCACCAACGTCGTCATCATCGAGAGAGGGATCCCGCAGCTCTTCCGGGACCTGTCCCTGGGGGGTTCGTTTTTTACGGAAAACCTGAGCAAGGACCTCAACCTCAGCTTCGATGACGCTGAAAAATTGTTGAAGGGACTGCCGGTCGAGAACGTGCAGCCCGAGCAGCTGTCCTCCGTCATCAACATGAACGTGCAGAACCTGCTCGAAGAGATCGAAAAGACGTTCTCGTTCTACGAGGCCGGCGAAAAGAGTGATAAAAAAGTTGAATTCATCTTCCTGAGTGGTGGACTTTCCAAGCTCAAAGACCTTCCGGGATACTTTGAGCAGAAGTTCAGTATTAAAACCGAGTCCTTGAATCCTTTTCGAAGGATCGATTTCGACGAGAAGAAATTCGATACCATGTATTTCGAAGAGATGGCCTCCCTCTTCGGGGTCGCCACCGGACTCGCAACTCGAAAAATGGACAAATAAACGATGATCAGGATCAACTTACTCAAACCTGGACAAAAGGATTTCAAGGAGTCTCCGGCCGCCGCTCCTATGGTGGAATTCAAGGAGAAGAAAAGCCAACCCCTCTTTGGATTGATCCCGCTTCTGGCCATACTCGCCGTCGCCGCCCTGTTTTTCTTTCAGAAAAGCGAGATCAACCAGGAGCGAACCCTGCTGGCCCAGGCGCAGGAAGAAAAGCGGAGCCTGCAGGATGTCGTGGTCAAACTGGAGGAGCTCCAGCAGCAGCGGGAACTGCTCCAGCGGAAGATCGACCTCATTGTCCGGCTTCAGGCCGAGCAGCCCAGCGCCGTCATCATCCTGGATGAGCTGAGCCGGAAGCTGCCGGAATGGGTGTGGCTGACCGAGGCGGCCTTCGACGGCGAGATCGTCATTCTGAAAGGCCGCACCGTCAACAACAACCTGCTGGCCGAGTACATCCGCAACCTGCAGGAGAGCCCTCATTTTTCGGCAGTCAACCTGATACAGACTATCCAGCGCCGCCAGCGGAATGACGAGTACAACGAATTCTCGCTGAGTGCCCAGTTCGTGCCGCCGACCCCACCGAAAACGGCGGGCGAACCGGCCGCAGAAGGGGAACGACAATGAAAGACTGGCCCTGGTATGGTTACATAATCGTAGCGGTCCTGATTTTTGGGCTGTTCTACTTCATACACTACAAACCCAAGAATGAGGAGCTGACGGGCTTGAGGGACGAACGAATCGCGACCGAGAACGAGGTCGTCGAGCTCAAGAAGAAAAAGGAACAGCTGGACCAGATCGAGGTGGAGCTGGCCAACATGAAGGTCAAGCTCAAAGAGCTGGAGACCATCATCCCTCAGGAAGAAGAGATCGCGGACATCCTGGAGCGCATCCAGCAGCTGGCCTTCGACTCCCGTCTCAACGTCGACAAATTCATTCCCCGGCCCTTGGTGGAAATGGAATTCTACGCCGAGAAGCCCATCAACATCGAGATGACGGGCAACTATCACAACCTGGCCATATTCTTCAATCACCTGAGCAACTTCGCCAGGCTCTTCACCATTGAGAACTTCTCGATCAAGGTCATGCGGATTCAGTCCGACACCAACACCATAACCGCTGCCACGACCGCCAAGACCTACATATTCCAGAAGCCGCCTCCGCCCACGGAAGAGCCGGCTCAAACACCCGCAAGGAAAAGATGATGAGGAAAGCGTTGATTTTACTGTGTGCTTTTGGACTCCTGTGCGCGACCCTGCAGCCGGCCGTTGCGCAGGAGCCTGAAAAGAAAGGGCAGCAGGAGCAGGCGCAGGAGGTCGACACCTCCGCGATCCGGAAGCGGGGGGCCATCACCTACGATCCCGCCGGGCGGAGAGACCCGTTCCGCGATCTGCTGGGGGGTCAAGAAGTCGGAGATACGCCCGGAGTCGAGGGTATCGCCAACATGACCATCGACGATGTCGTCTTGATCGGGATCACCCAGGTGCGGGGTAAGCTGAACGCCATCATCAACGGGCCCCAGGGATTCCCCTTTACCATCAAGACAGGAGATAAATTTGCCGACGGTTTCGTCTTATCCATACATGAGTCTAAGGTTGTCTTCCGCAAGACACGCGAAAGGGGTGTCCCCCTTTACAAACCGAAAGACGTCGTCAAAGAAATAAATCCGGAGGAGCGATAACATGAGAGGGAAAACATATTTACGGGTACTCTCCCTTCTGGGTGTCCTTACGCTGGTGTGTGGATTGGGAGCGAGCTCTGACAGACCCCCGGTCAACATAGATCAGATATCCGTGCGGGCCGGGGTACTCCATACCAAGATCCTGCTCGAATCCAACATGCCGCTGGTCATCCTCGGGTCCCATTATCTCGAAGGGGCAGCCCCCACGCTGGTCATCGACACGAACAAGATATCGTCGCAAGACGCCTCTAACCTGCGGTTCGGCCAATCTTCCATCGTGAGCAACATCCAGATCGATAATGCCACCGAGGATACGTCCCGTCTGATCTTCGACCTGAAGGAACAGGTTCCGTACCGCATCTACTCCGATCCCAAGGGTACGGTCATCGAATTCAACCGGTACCAGAACGGACAGAAAGACTATGTGCTCGAAAGTGAGCTGCAGGCCAAGATCGAAAGCCAGTCCATGCCTTCCGCGTACCTCATGGACATCCAGGTGGCGTCAAATCCGGACCGCGTGGATGTGGTGGCGGATCTGACCGAAGCTACACTCTCCCACGTGTTTGTCCTGAACGATCCCCTGCGCCTGGTCGTCGACCTGCACAACACGCTCTACACGCGCAAGGCCACGAATTACACTGTGAACAAGCTGGGTGTGGAGAAGGTCCGGGCGGCACAGTTCCAGATGGGCGATCCCTACACCATAACACGCATGGTTTTCGACCTCAAGAGACCGCAACTTTACTCGGTCGACACCCGGGGCAATAAACTGGTCGTGTCCTTCTTTGACAGACAGGAGGGCATCGTCAAGCCGAACGGAGACACGGAAGCAGCCGCCCAGCCGGAACCACCCCCTGTGGAGACCGCGGCTCCTCCCAAGACCGAATTTCCGGAAGTCAGGGTGAAACCGGCCCAGGATCCGGAGCAGGAGGAGCAGGCCGCACAGTTCGCGCCCAGAACGATCGCCGAGAAGACGACTCGGTTCCAAGGGGAAATCCTCACGATGAAGTTCCGTGACGCCGACCTGCAGGCCGTGGTCTTTTACCTGGCTGAATTCGCCGGACTGAACGTGGTCTTCGATCCCGGCGTGACCGGCATCGTCAGCGTCAGTCTGGTAGATGTTCCCTGGGACCAGGCCCTCGACGTCATCCTCAAACAGAACAAGATGGGCAAGGTCATCGAAGGCAACATACTGCGCATCGCACCCATGTCGGTGCTGACACGCGAACGCGAAGAACTGTTGCGCCTCGAGGAAAGCCAGGAACTCTCCGGCCCGCTGAAGACACGGACATTCTGGCTTTCATATTCACGGGCGTCCGATGTCCAGGCCCTGCTGACATCGAAGATCTCCCAACGGGGTGAGCTCATCATCGACAACCGCACCAACACGCTGACCATCACCGATGTCGAAGACCGCATGGCCATCCTCGAATCCATGATCGAGGTGTTCGACACACCCACACCGCAGGTTTCCATCGAGGCCCGGATCGTAGAGGCCAGCTCCACCTTCATCCGGAACCTCGGCATCCAGTGGGGATTCCGCTCCATCCAGGATCCGTACTACGGGAACCAGACGTCCTTGAAATTCCCCAACAAGACCCTGATTGACGGGGCCCTGATCCCACGGGGTATCGTGACCAAGGGAATCTCCGGGCCCCTGGGTGGATATGCCATCAACCTGCCGGCCCCGGCTTTTACCACCGCCCTGGGGATCTCGTTCGCCAACGTGCTGGACACCTTCCGGCTGGATATGGCATTGACCGCGCTGGAGACATCGGGAAGCGGGAAGATCATCTCCGCCCCCAAGATCACCACGCAGAACAACCAGGAAGCCAACATCGTCCAGGGCCGGCAGATCCCGGTCCAGACGGTGGCCAACTTCACCGTCACCACCCGGTACGTCAACGCCGCCCTCGAGCTGCGGGTCACGCCCCAGATCACGGCCGAAGGCACCGTCATCATGTATGTCCGGATCGAGAACAACGCGGCCGATTTCGCCAACCTGGTCAACGGCATCCCGCCCATCACGACGCAGAGCGCTGAAACCACGGTCATGGTACCCGACGGCGGGACCACCGTGATCGGAGGCATCTACCGGACCGAGGATTCGATCACGCGGGAAAAGGTCCCGCTGCTCCATAAGATCCCGATTCTGGGGAACCTCTTCAAGTCCTTTGCCAGGACAAAGCAGAATCGAGAGCTGCTGATTTTCATAACTCCCAGAATAATCAAATAACAGGGTGGAAACCATGAAAAAAATAACAATAACCTTTAAGCTTTTAGCCGTGATTTCGCTGGCCTTCGCCCTGGCCGCCTGCAATCCCATCGAGAACGAAACGACCTCGGCCAGCATGCTGGTCGTCACCAACCTCCTGGGTGAAGACATGGAAGGAAACATGGCCAACTACCTGGAATCAGACGTCCTGTATGAGGATGAGGAAGAAGGCATCACCACCATCTACGCCGATCCCGCCACCGCCTCGCTCACGGTCAGGCTGCTGGACCCGAATTCGATCACCGGACCCTCAAACCTCAACTCCGTGACCATCGAGCGGTACCAGGTAAGCTATTCCCGGACAGACGGGCGCAGCACCGAGGGTGTCGACGTCCCTTACGCCCATGAAGGCATGTTCTCCGCTACTATCGCCGTCGACCAAACCAGAGACGTTTCCTTCACCATCGTCCGGGCGGCGGCCAAGGCCGAACCGCCCCTGGTCGACCTGCATGTAGGCCGCGACTTGGGCGTGCTCACATGCCTGGCCAAGGTGGTGTTTTACGGCAAGGACATAACCGGCCGGGCCGTCAAGGCCACCGGTTACCTGACCATCCACTTTGCCAATTATGCCAACGAAAGTGGTGGAGGCTCGGCCTCCGCCGCCGGCAGTAAAATCCAATGAGAGGGACCAGGACAATGAAGCAGAAAAAACACACGATATTAGCGATCGGTCTGGTTATCTTGATGGCCGCGGCCTTGAGCTCGTGTAAGCGGGATACCATGGGACTGCCTGACCCCACTGGCCCATCCACGTTGGCCACCATCCTCAAGATGGGCGCATCCCCCAACGTGATCGCGGCCGGACTGAAAGAACGCCAGACAGCAGTCATCACCGCCCACCTGTACAAGTTCGACGGGCAGGCGCTGGGCGGCAAGACCATACATTTCGAGGTGCGGGATGCGTTCGGGATCAAGGCGAATTACGGACACCTGGACAACTCTATGACCGTGGTGTCCAAGGTGACGGACGGCGCCGGCAAGGTCACGGTCACGTACACGGGTCCGATCGCCTCTGAGCTGGATACCTTCGACAACTTCACCCTCTACGTCTACGCTTGGGTGGGTTGGCAGGGCAAGGAAGAGATCAGCGAGCTCTGCCCCATCCACATCGTGGGCGACGTGCTGGCCGACCTGGAGATCGAGTTCGAGCTGCAGGCCTTCCCCAACGTGCTCTGGTGCGGCGCCACTCCCCCGACCTCCAGGATCCGCGGGATCTTCACCTACCAGAACGGCGTGCCCATCGTGGGACGCAAGGTGTTCTTTGAAATCACCGGCTTTAATGGCCCCCCCGGCGCAGAAGGCAAATTCGAGGACGGCACCAGGAAGACCTTTGCCATAACCGATTACAAAGGGATCGCGGAAATACTCTACATCGGCCCGACCGGCAACCAATTAACCGGAGATGCAGCAGTCTGGATCCAGGGCCAACCGGAGACAGATTGGATCCATGTCCCCCTCCCCCCTGACTATGATCCCGATGGGACCGATCCGGCGGAAAAATATTATATCCACAAGACCATGGGCTTGCGGCTGATCAAAGCGCCGGGAAACAACTAAGACAATCTACGCGCTCCTCCAACCAGAAAAAAGACGTCCTCCGGGGCGTCTTTTTTTTTGCCGGGGGAGTTTCCCCAGAATCAGCCGAAGATGTGGACCGAGCGTCGGCCCTTGACCCGGCTCAGCGGGCCGCGCAAAGCCTGGTCCAGCCGTCTCTTGCGGGGCGACTTGACGAACATCTGGACCCGACTCCTTCCCCGGATGCGCGCCACCGGGGCCAGTGCCGGCCCCAGGACCTCAACGCCTGTATCCGTTTCCTCCACCTGCCGGGCAAAATCCCGGGTCCGGTTCGCCAGGCTCCGCAGGTTCTCTCCCTGAAACATGATCTCTGCCATGTAGGAGAAGGGTGGGTAACCCAGGGTGCTCCGGTACTGGATCTCTTTGGCGTAGAAATCCTCGAAGCGGCCGAAAGCCACGGGACGGATGCAGTGATGCCACGGAAACTCGGTCTGGATCATGAGTTCGCTGTCCCTGGCCGGCGCCAGATGACGGATGATCTGCCGCAGGTTGTGTGCAGCCCGCTGCCCGGCCTGGAAATCCGGCGCGCCCAGCGCGGTCTCCGGATGGAACACGGCCACCAGGCCGGCCGGGGGGAGGTTCAGGCGGTGCGCCAGATAGGGGGTGCCCAGGAGGACATCGATCCTGCCCTCTTCAAAATCGTTCAGGATCCTCTCCTGGTCCGCACTGTGGGCGGCGGCGTCCCGGTCAAAACTCACGATCCTCCTTTGGGGGAAATGCCTCTGGAACTCCTCTGCGATGACCTCGATTCCCGGGTCCCGGCCGACGATCAGCCGTCCACCGCACTCCGGGCAGGAGGAGGAAACCGCCTGTGCATGCCCGCAGGTATGACACAGCAGGCGGTCGCTTTTCTTATGGAAGGGCATGGTCACGTCACAGTACGGGCAGCGGGAGATGTGGCGGCAGCGTGAGCACCTCAGAAACGACGCGTATCCGCGCCGGCTGCAGAAGACCAGGACCGGCTCCTGTTTGATCTCCAGCCGCCTCCGGACGCGCTCGACGATCCTCCCGTGGATCAGAGCCGCAGAGCGGGAATCGTCCAGGATCTCCACATACCCCATCTGGGGGGGGCCGGGCAGGTGCACCACCTCCCCGCTCCGGTGGGCCCTGTGCAGGGTCTCCACCGCAGGCCACCCAGACCCGAAGACCAGCAGTGCGCCCGCCTGCCGGGCGCGGAGCAGCGCCCCCCTGCGCGCGTCAAAGGCCGGGGTTTCCTTCTGAAAGTAGGACGGGTCCTGTTCCTCCTCCACGATCACGAGCCCCAGGTTATCCAGGGGGGCGAACAGGGCCGAGCGCGGCCCGATGGCCACATGCACCTGCCCGCTGCGGATCCTCTGCCACTGCACCTCCCTCTGGGCGGGTGTCAGGCGGCTGTGCAGGACGGTCACGCTCTCTCCCAGCTTCAGCTCCAGATCTCGGCGCAGCCCCTCGCTCTGGGCGATCTCGGGGACCAGCACCAGCGCCGTCCGCCGCAGGCCCGAGTTCCGCTTGAGGAGATACAGGTAGATCGCCTTCCTCCTATCGTCCCCGGCCTGCAGATAGACAGCGCGGTGGCCTTCCCCACCCAGGGCACGGCCTATGCTTCGGGCCGCATGCAGTGAATCCCGGTCCAGGGAAAAATCCAGCTCCAACTGGGAGACCGGCCGGGCCGCGGGCTCGGCCGGCCGGGCCCTGACCCGCCTCATCTCCCTCAGCCGGGACACGAGTCCCCGCCTCTCCAGCCGGCTCAGAAGAGCGGAGACCTCCAGCTGCGGGAACCGTCTCTGCATGTGCCTCTCGGTGTAGGCTTTTTGGCCCAGCAGTTCGACGAGACGCGACTCATCGGCCGTCAGCCGGCCCAGGTCTTTATCCGTGATCGGTTCCTCTCTCAACGCGAAACGGGTCCGGCTCCGGACGACCAGGGACGGGGGAAGCGCCGCCTGCAGCACCTCACCCCACGAAGCATAATTCCAGTCCGCCAATCTCCTGGTGAATTTTAGGAACTCAGGGGAGAAAACCGGGTCTTCGTCCGGGATCTCCTGCAGGGCCTTGAGCTCGAAACCGCCGGACGGCCGCCGGTGCCGGATCCGGGTCACATAACCTGTCAGGCATTGGCGGCCGAAAGGGGCCAGCACCCGCACTCCGACCTCGAGCCTCTGAGCCAGGCCGTCCGGCACGGAGTAAGTGTAGCTCTGGTCAATGGGGAGGGCGAAGACCACCTCGGCATACACGCTCATTTCTCGCCCAGAAGGGCCATCACCTTCTTCATGTCCTCCCACACCATCCGCTTCAGCTCCCGGTTCTGTTCGTTCCGGACCAGATAGGCGGGGTGAAAGGTGGGCATGACCGGGATCCCCGCATACTCCTGAAAGGTCCCCCGTAAGGAGGTGATGCCAGACCGGATCCCCAGCAGATGTTGGGTGGGGACGTTCCCCAAGGAAACGATGACCTTGGGCCGGATAAACTCCAGCTGCTGCCGGAGATAGGGAGCGCAGGCTTCGATCTCATCGCCGCTGGGATTTCGGTTTTCCGGCGGACGACACTTGATGATGTTGGTGATGTAGACCTCTTCCCGGGAGAAACCCATGGCGTCGATGATCCTGGTCAGGAGCTGGCCGGCCCGGCCCACGAAGGGCCGCCCCTGGGGGTCTTCGTCGTGACCCGGCCCCTCGCCGATGAACATCAGGCCGGCGTGCGCGCTGCCTTCGCCCGGGACCGCGAGGGTCCGGGTTTTGGCCAGGGGACATTCCCCGCAGCGGCGGATCACGGCCTCCAGATCCTGCAATCCCTGTCCGGAGGTGGGGGCGGATGTCGGTCGGCCGGTCAGGGAGATGAATCCGGCGCCCAACTCGTCAAGATAACGGATGTGGTCCTGCAGGTCATGGAGTAGGCGGGCTTTTTTCTCGTGCAATGATCCCCTCGATCTCATTAAAGATGACGCGGCTGATCTCCCGTTTGCTCATTTTCTCCGTCTGGAACGACCTGCCGTTGCGTGTAATGACGAAAACGCGGTTAAAATCGGAGCCGAATCCCACATCCGGCCGGGACACATCGTTGGCCACGACCATGTCCAGGTTCTTGTCCTGCAGCTTCGCCCGGGCATTGTCTTCGATCCTCCCGGTCTCAGCGGCAAACCCCACCAGGATGGGCCCGCGCGCGCGCCTCCCCAATGCCGCCAGGATGTCCGGGGTACGGACCAGGCTGAGCTTCAGGTCCGCCCCGGTTTTTTTTATCTTATTTTCCTCTGCACGGGCGGGGCGGAAACCCGCCACAGCCGCCGCCATGATGACGATGTCCACCTCGCCGGCAAGCTCCAGCACGGCCGTTTCCATCTCGGCCGCGGTATCGATCCTCCGGACATGGTTCTGCTTCACGGGAACGGGGAGCGACACTGGGCCGGAGACGAGGAAGACCTCGGCCCCCCGGCTAACCGCCTCCTCGGCCAGGGCGTATCCCATCCTGCCCGAAGAGCGGTTGGTGAAATACCTGACCGGATCGACGGCTTCCCGGGTCGGCCCGGCCGTTACCAGCACCCTCTGCCCTTTCAGGCTGCTCGTCCGGGATAAAGCCTCCAGGGTCGCCTCGACGATCTCTTCGGGCGGTGCCAGCCGCCCCCACCCCTCGTCGCCGCAGGCCAGCCGCCCCCTGCCGGGCAGCACGAACCGGGCTCCTCGGCTCTTCAGCTTGTCTATGTTTTCCTGGGTCTGGCCGTGGAGGTACATGTTTTCGTTCATGGCCGGAGCGATCACCACAGGGCAGGTGGCCGCGAGGTAAAACGTGGTCAGGAAATCATCCGCGATCCCTGCAGCGAATTTCCCGATCACGTTGGCGGTGGCCGGCGCGACCAGGAACAGCGCCGCCTCGCGGGCCAGGTCAATGTGAGCGACCCGTTCCACAGAGGCGTCGGCGAACATATCCAGGAAGACCTCCCGGCCGGTGAGGGCCTGGAACAGCCGCGGCGAGATCAGTTTTCCCGCATTCGGCGTCATGATCACCTGGACCTGAAGGTCACGTTTCTGCAGGAGGCGGACGATCTCACACGCCTTGTAAAGGCTGATCGAGGAGCTCACACCGAGAATGACGCTCTTTTTCATAACAGCGGCCTCCCGCCCCCTATTCGGGCTCGGCAAAGCTCCTCAGTATGGGAATGATGCTCTTCTGCCGTTTCAGCAGGCGGCATCTTTCACTCACGATGATGGACTCGAGTTCCCGCTTCGCGGTCTCGAGCGTCTCGTTGATGATGATGTAATCGAACTGAGGGTAGGCGCGGATCTCCTTCCTCGCCCTGGCGAGCCGCCTGCTTATAACATCCGGGGCGTCCTGCCCCCTCTTTACGAGCCGCACTTTCAACTGGGAAAAAGAGGGGGGCAGGATAAAGATAAACAGGCCCTTTTTGTATCTCTCCCTTATCTGCCTGGCTCCCTGGACATCGATGTCCAAGATCACATCCTTATCGGAGGCGCCCCTGAGCTCCAGCTCCCGCTTGGAGGTGCCGTAGTGATTCCCGTGCACGACCGCCCATTCCGCCAGACGGCTCTCGGCGATCATGCGTTCGAACTCCTCCTTGCCCACGAAATAGTAGTCCTTCCCCTCTTCCTCGCCCTCGCGCCGGGGGCGTGTGGTGTGAGACACGGAGAACGCGAGCCGCGGCAGCGCGGCCAGGACGTGATGCGCCAGCGTAGATTTCCCGCAGCCCGAAGGGCCGCTGATCACGAACATCATCTGTCTTTCCCTGTGCCTATATTACCACAATTTCCCATGCAATGAACCCGGAGGGAAGCTATCACTCCAGGTTCTGCACCTGCTGCCGGATGCTCTCCAGCTCCCCCTTGACGATCAGGCTCCTCCGGACGATCGCGATGTCCTGGGCCTTGGAGTTGATGGTGTTGGCCTCTCTGAAGAGTTCCTGGGCCACGAAATCCAGTTTCTTTCCCACGGGCTCCTCGGTCTTGAGCGACAGGAGTTCCTGGAAATACAGGAGATGCGATTTCAGCCGGGCGATCTCTTCGGACAGGTCATAGCGCTGGGCCATGTAGGCCGTTTCCTCGATCAGCTTCTCCTCGGAGACCCTGGTTTCCTGCCCCAGCTCTTTCAGGCGCTCCCTGAGTTTGTCGCGGATGAGCAGCGGCTGTTTTTTCCCCAGCTTCTCGATCTCGCGCACGGCCTGCCGCAGCGCACGTGCATGGGCCAGGATCTCGCTCTTTAACCTACGGCCCTCACCGCGGCGCACGCGCACCAGCTCCCCCAGGGTCTTCACAAAACACTTCTCGATGAAATCCGCCTCCTCCCGTGTCAGGTTTTTCCTCTTCATCTCGATGACATGCGGAATGCCGAAGATGTTGTCGACCGAAAAATTTACGTCCCGCTTCAGCCGGCCGGACAC
The DNA here is from genome assembly GCA_030620655.1 of Candidatus Aminicenantota bacterium. Classification (GTDB taxonomy): domain Bacteria; phylum Acidobacteriota; class Aminicenantia; order Aminicenantales; family Aminicenantaceae; genus JAUXEH01. The sequence goes on from JAUXEH010000007.1 coordinate 18,851, forward strand.
CTGCTCGAGCGAGGCGATGAGCTTGGCCAGCAGTTCCTCGTTGACCCGGACCTCCCAGTGGGCGGGGTCTGTGAATTGTATGTCGATGAACACCTCGATCCGGCCCCGGCTCAAGGCCTTCTGACACTGGCTCCGCAGCCGGCTCTCCAGCTCGCTGAGCTGGCCGGCGCGGAAGTTCCAATCGAGGAAACGATGATTCAGGCTCTTGATCGTGATCTTCAAGGAAATGGTCCGGATCTCGAAGATCTTCTCCGCATAACCGGTCATGCTCTGGATCATGCGCCGTTCTCCTTTTTCTCAGGAAACTGCAGCTCGAACAGCTTCCGGTAGATCCCGTCCTGCCGCACGAGCTCATCATGGGTGCCGGTCTCGGCGATCGTCCCTTTGTCGATAACCAGGATCCGGTCCGCGTTGCGGATGGTGGACAGGCGGTGGGCGATGACGATCGTGGTGCGGCCCTTCATCACGTTCACCAGGGCGACCTGGATGAGCTGCTCGGACTCGGCGTCCAGGGCCGAGGTGGCCTCGTCCAGGATCAGGATAGGAGGATCTTTGAGGAGGGCCCGGGCGATGGAAAGCCGCTGCTTCTGCCCCGAGGACAGGAGCCCCCCCCTTTCTCCGATCCGGGTATCATATCCCTGGGACAGTGCCGAGATGAATCCATGCGCCTCGGCCGCCTGGGCGGCGTTGATGATATCCTCTTCCGGTGTCTCGGCCAGGCCGTAGGCGATGTTTCTGCGAACCGAGTCGTTGAACAGGATCAGCTCCTGCGTCACCAGGCCGATCTGGGAGCGCAGGGAATGGAGGCTGACCTCCCGGATGTCCGTACCGTCGATCTTTATCGTCCCGGAGGTGGGCTCGTAGAAACGGGACAGCAGGTTGATGATGGTGGTCTTCCCGGAACCGCTCAATCCCACCAAGGCAATCAGCTCCGTGGGCTGGACATCGAAGGTGATGTTGCGCAGCACCGGCCCGGAATTGTCGTAACTGAACGTCACGTCCTCGAACACGACCCTCCCCTCGACCGGCGGCAGGGCCGGGGCCTCTGGCTTGTCGACGATGGAGGGGCGACTCTGAAGCACCTCTTCCACCCTTTCCATGCAGGCCACTCCGTGCTGCAGGGCAATGTTGGCCCGGGAGATCTTGCGGATCGGCATGTACATGGCCAGGACGGCGAACATGAAGGTGCCGAATTCGCCCGAGGTGATGTGCCCGTCCTGGATGCGCTGGGTTCCGACCAGGAGGATGAAAGCCCCGAGCAGGCCACCCAGGAATTCCATGAACGGGGAGGACAGGCTCCCGACCCAGGCCATCTTGATCGCGGTGCGGTATAGATCCCGTGTGGCCTCCATGAACTTCTTGATCTCGAACCTCTCCATGGTGAAGGCCTTCACGATCTTGCTGCCTGTGATGGTTTCATGCAGGAGGCTGAATATGTCGGCCACCTTGATCTGGTTCTGCTTCCCGATCCGTTTGAGCTGCCGGCTGAACACGGCGATGAGTATGAGAGCCAGGGGCGTGACCAACAGGGTGGCCAGGGCAAGCTTCCAGTCGAGGATGAACACGGTGACAACCAACGCGATCAGCACAAACGACTCCTGGATGAAATCCTTGGCGCTGCCGGACAGCGCTTCCTGGATGCGGTCCACGTCGCTGGTTAAGCGGGACATGAGCTCTCCCGTGGAGCGGCAGTCGAAATAGTCAGCAGACTGATAGATCAGGCTTCGGAAGAGGTCGTCCCGCATGCGCCGCACGACGCGGATCCCTATGGACTGCATGAAGAAGGACGAGAGGAATGTGAAAAGCCCCTTGCCGAAGATCACGGCCACCAGAATCCAGGGCAGATACCGGACCAGCTGCTCGATGGTCAGATCGAAGGTCTTCAGGATAAAGCCCGTGAACATGGCATCATCCGGGACGCCGGCCGGTGACATTTTAAACATGTAGTCCATGATGGGCTGGACCAGGTTGACGAAAGCGAGGGTGAAGAGGGCGACCAGCACGGTGCAGGCAAAAGAGAGTGCGAGCCTCCGTTTCTCGTACAGGACCCGATTGAGCAGCTTCATCAATTGCTTCATTGCGTTCCGCTGTTTTATATGGCAGCCAGGGACCTGGCGATCTCATAGGCGTTCAATGCCGATCCCCGCGTCAGGTTATCGGCGGCGGCCCAGAGCCAGTAGGTCCCCCGCCGGGACGTGTCCTTTTTCAACTGGCCCACAAAGATCCTGTCCTGCCCCGCGACCGCCACGGAAGAGACCGGAGAGGTTAAGGAGGGAGCCGAAAACTTGAAAAAGGGTGATTTCTTCAAAATGGACCCGATAAAGGGCATATTCAGGTCGTCTGCCAGTTCCAGGTACACCATGAGGGAATAGGCATGGAATACCGGCGCCTGAACCAGGGAGAGGGACAGGGACAGCTTCGGATCGGACAGGACCACTCTGACCTCCCGCGGGATCTGCCTCTCCCCGGCGGAAAAGCCGTCCTCATCGACCGGTGAGGTCTGAGACAGCAGGTTGAAGGCGGCCTGGGCCCGGAAGACCTTTTTTTTCACGGCCGCACTCTGAAGCATGCCGAGGCTCTGGCTGGCCAGCTCCTCTATGCCTGCGTCATCGAAAGCCGAGGCCGGCTGGAGGGCCATCGCCACGGCCCGCCGTATGCGGGACTCCTGGCGCAGGACGTTCAGCAGGTGGCAGAGGACGATGGAAACAGGATGCGGATTGGCCACGATCGAGGGGCCGTTTTTAAGGACCGCGCGGTCGTTGATCCCGGACACGACCACGGGTACGTCCCGGTCCTCCACAAAGGCTTCTCCCAGGTCCAGGGCCATGAATCCCTTCTTCCCGGCCAACCTTCCATAGCGCCGGTTGGTTTTATTATTGCCGGCCAGGAAAACCAGGTCCATCCCATCCAGGGATTCAGGGGTCAAGGGGGCGATGACCTTGGGCTCGTCCTGGAACTCAGTCAGGCTGCTGAACTCCTCCTGTACATCCGGATCGAAGAAATCGAAGCTCGCCAGGGGAAACGGCCGCGTGCTGAACAGGTTCTTGATCTCCCGGCCCCGCAGGGATTCGGCCCCGATCAGGGCCAGACGCAGTTTCCCAGTGTTCATTCTATCCGATGGTTGACTTCAGCGGAGGGATTTCTGGTACTGAGTCATCCAGGAATACATCCTGTCTTTAAGGACGAGCTTTTTCTTTTTGAGCTCTTTTTGCTCCCGCTCCTCGTCATCCGTCATGTAGCCTTTGTCGCTCAGCTCCTGCAGGCGCTGCTCACACTGCTGATGAAGGTCGAGTGCCTTCTTGAATTCCGGATTCTCCCCGGACAGGCGCTGCTTAAGCTCTTTTTCGTCCATATAGTCCTTCCTCCGATTGCACAGAATAGCACAAATCCCGTCATTTCTGCAATTTATCCCCTGGGAACCGGCCTCCCAATTTTGTGTTTTTCAGGAACGGCTTGACAAAGAGCCTAATAGGTATTAAATTATAATTGACTGTAAAACTAATGTAGTCGATTGGTCGAGACTACAGAGAAAAAGTGAGATCAGAAGATGAAGGTTGATAAACGAAAGACAATTATTGAAGTTTCCATGGATCTATTTTCCCGGTTCGGTCTGGTCAAGACCACTGTGGATGAGATTGCCAAGTTGGCCCGCATAGGCAAAGGTACGGTATATCATTACTTCCAAAGTAAAGAACATATATTTGCTGAGGTAATTCAAAAAGAAAGCAATACTTTACAGGATAAGATTCAGCAAGCAATAAAAGCAGAACAAACCCCACAAGGTAAACTTGGTGAGTTTGTTAAAACACGATTTCGTCATTTAAAGGAACTGACTAACTACTACAGTGCTCTAACA
>JAUXEH010000348.1 GCA_030620655.1 Candidatus Aminicenantota bacterium
GGGGCGGGTGAGCGCGATCTCCTTGAGATGTTTCCAGAAGGCAAGCGGTCCCATGGGCCTATTCGTCTTTTTTTGCAAACTGGATGAAGCCGCCGAATTTGCGGTACTCATCCATGCGGCAGGAATTGACCATCTGGCCATCGTACCACGTAATGTCCGGGCAGCTGTCGCACATGTCCTGGCCGTGTGCGGAGGTCAGGTCGGGGGCCTGAATGATGCCGATGGACTGTAGGTACACGTTGCTGAGGAGGTTGGCTGGGTTTTTCAGATATCGGCCGAAGGTTTTCTTGATCTTCCTATCGAAAAGGGAGAGTAAAAAGAGCTTGCGGCCGGTCTTGTTGGTGAGGGGATAGGCCGGATAGGTCCCTTGGAACAGGTGATGGCCCACCTGGGCGATCTCCATCCCCTTGCGGCCGAAGCAGCCGATGGGCCGGTTCTTGGTCCCGATGAGGATGCCGATGAACCATTTGTAGGCCTCATGGGTCGCGGTCCCCCCCAAATAGCCGCAGGCGTCGTAAAAGGGGACATGCTCCTTCAGGATGTTGTATACGTTGAGCGAAGTGATATCGATGGCGTCCATGTCGGACTCGGTGTAGCTCAGGGCATCCTCGACCTTCACCGACTTATCCCCGGAGAGGTACTCCAGGTCATCACGGATGGGAACTCCCCGGTAGGTGATGAAAATTATCGAGTGCACCTTGTCGAGATGCTGATTGGCCCATTTCATTATGACCGGGATGGAGTCGAATGTGTCGTGATACACGGTCGAGTTGAAGCTGCAGAAGAAGGGTCCTACCTCATGGACCAGCTCGGCAAAATGCATCCGCAGCTCGTTGAGGTCTTCCTCGGTCTTGCCTGTCCAGTGCGGCCGCTCCTGGAAGCTGTCGATGTGGATGGTCAACCCTTTCAGGCCGGCGGCTTTTAGGTTCTTGAGCCGGTCTTTGTCCAGCAGGACCGCATTGGTCAGGAGGATGGGCTTCATCTTGTGTTCCCAGCAGTAGGCGACGACCTCCTCTATGTCGGGGTGGGTGAGGGGCTCTCCTCCCGAGATGGAGATGTTGTCGCAGTTACGCCATTTCTTGAAGAGACGGATCTCCTCTTTTATCTCATCCAGGGATTTGTGTCCGGTCAGTCTCTGGCGGTAGCATCCCTTGCAGTAGATGTTGCAGGTGTCCGTGACCTCCAGCCAGCCGATCGGGTTGTCGTTCTTGGACCAGGGCAGCCGGTAGAACTGGGATTTTTCCGGATAGGTGTCGTCCAATTTACTCAACATGTCTCCTTCAACATAGGGGCTGAGAGCCCCGACCCGATGAAATAAAAATGGCCTCAATTCTACGATAGCAAGCGCAGCAAGTCAAACATCGATCCGAAAGCACCGTTATAGGATTTTTTTATGACCTCTTGCCACCCTCTCCCTCGCATCCGCCACTTCGGAGAGGGCGGGATCGGCGTCTTTCCAGAGGGTGGGGAATAAACAACCATCGCTTACTAAAATCATGAGTGGTTCGAATTTATCTGAAGCGAAACACTACTTTGAAACACTGAAAATCTCGCTTCCTCAAACACTTCGTTCTGATATCATTTGAACTTCCAGGTGAGGGCGATATCCATCCCGTAGTCGTTTTTGCTCACGTTGGCCAGCTCGGGAGGCCGGCTGTCGAACTGATCGAAAAAGTGGAGGGACACATAGAAATCCTTCAGGATCTCATAATCGACACCGGTACTGAACTCGATCCGGACTCGTCCCCAATCCGTCAGGTTGGGCAGGACCTTCAAATCAGCGTACAGATCCAGATCCGGATCATGGTACCGGAAGGCCTGAAAATTGAGTATAAAACCGGCTTCCAGGTTTCGCTGGGCGTCTTCGGCCCCTGCATATTTTTCGCTGTTGAGATTGAGCATAGCGATTCCCGAGAGTTCGATAAGGTTGCTTTTGACGAAATACCGCCCCACGCCTGCCCCGAACATGGAACGCAGATCCAGGCTCAACTCATCATTCTGCTGGAGCTTGAAAAATCCCAGAATGGACCAGTCTCCTCGCAGGAGCCTCTCGTAGCTCAAAAGAATGGAATTGCGGCTGATCATATCTGCATCATCCCGGGCGTTTATATAATTGTCGCCTTCCAACTTGAGCCTCCACTTCAACGAGTGATAGCCTATTTCTGATCTCGACGTAAACGTTTTTTGGGTTTGCGCCTTCTGGAGGTTGAACCCCAAAGAAATGATCCCCTTGATCCGCTGCCAGAAGCCTGTCTCAAAGGGGATGATCATTACCATGGACTGGATGTCTGCGGCGATCGGTCCTTCCTCCGTGACGATCACGACCTTCCCATCCTGCCCGGGATCCTGCAGCGATCCCTGGTGTCTCTTGCCCGACTTCATCAGTATATCATGGGTATCATTGCTGGATATCCTCAGGACTTTCGTCCAGTCTATGTAGACCGTCCTCATGTCATCGGTGCGATACGTCAGATTTCCCCGATCCATCCCCATGATCTCCCCGACGATCTCATATCCGCTCTTGAGGGTCACCACATCGGTCCTCTCGGCGAACGAAAAGGAGGCACAACAGAGGAAAACGACACAAAATAAAGGAGAAGACCTCAATATAACTCTGGTTAGGCATCGTTGACTGTTCATTAGAACCACCTCAACGGTATTTCCAGGCTACAATGAGTGTATCATAATCGGCTCACAACGTGTCATCATACACCACACATGCACAGTTCGCATGGTCATGTGCAGCAGATCGTGATCAAGCTGATGGCTTCATATATATCTTGAGGGTTAGGTACCACTTGTACTTGATGTTCATACGTACGATGGTATTCTTGAAGGCGCCGTCTTTACAGAACCAGATCCGGATTCCCTTCTTTTTGATGGAGACCGGCCTGCCGTATCTGGTGTAATTTTTCCATGAAACGCTTTCTTGCATTCTGCTCGCCCTTGTTGATAAAGATCCCACCCCCCAGGGTTCTCAACACTTTTAAAACCGTCTGCCTGCTGAGGCGCCCACCGCCGATGGCTCGTTCGATGGTGCGCAGGATCGCGATCCCCACCTCCAGGCGATCCAATCCGGCCTTTTCCGGCTTTAAGTCCGCATCGACCTCCGCTTGAGAGTTGATCCGCATGCGTTTTTCCAGAGCATTAGCCAGGAACCGGCGCAACGGAGCGATCCTGGCCAGCTTGGGTGCCGCCCAGGCGATGGTGTTGAACGCGGCATACACCAA
>JAUXEH010000285.1 GCA_030620655.1 Candidatus Aminicenantota bacterium
AGCGTGTTGGCCGCCACCATCCCGGTCAGGTTTACCGCGTCCTTGGCAGATCCGAAGGGCGGGGCATAACAGAGGTCCAGAAGCTCGAGGTCCTCCACGGTCATGCGGCCGTACACGGCCGTTGCCAGGATGTCGAGACGTTTATCCACACCGTCGGGCCCCGAGACCTGGGCCCCGAGCAGGCGCCCGTCATCAGGCGCATACACCAGCTTGAGGAGCAGGGACTGGGCCCCGGGATAATACCAGGCATGGCTGGACCCGATGTTGTAGGCCACCTCCACAGCCACGCCCGCTCTCCGGGCGGCCTTTTCCGTCAAGCCGGTACCTCCGGCCACCATACCGCACACACGCACGATGCTGGTCCCCAGCACGCCAGTCATCCGCAGCCTGCCTGCATCCGCCTCATCCACCCCCAGGAGGTCAAGGGCGGAATTCTGCCCGGCCACCCGTCCTTGTTTGTTGGCCGGCCCGGCCAGGGGGATGTTGACCCGGCTCCCGGTAGGCAGGAATACCGCTTCACAGTTGTCTCCCGCTGCCAAGATGCCGGGATCGGAGGTCCGCTGGTGTTCGTCCACGGCAATGGCTCCGGTCTCACCCAGCTCAAGCCCGGCAGACTGGGCCAGTGCCACGTTGGGCCTGACTCCCACACCCACCACGGCCAGGTCGAACTCAAGTTTTTGGCCGCTCTTGAGGAGGGCCGTGGATCGATTGCCGGAGTGATCGAATCCCTCGACCAGGTCGCTGAGCAGGACGCGGGCACCGGCCGCCCGCAGGGCGTCCAGGGTCGGCAGGGTCATCTCGGGGTCGAGGGGGCCCAGGATCTGGCCCAGGGCCTCCACCACCGTGACATCCAACCTTCGTTTCAGGAGCTGCTCGGCGCACTCCAATCCGATGTATCCGGCCCCGATGACCAGGGCCTTCCCCTTCGCAACAGATTCGTCCTGGTTTTTTCCCGGCCGCGGCAGCTCTCGCAGGGATGCCAGGATCGCATCCACATCCGGAACGGTCCGGCATTCGAAGATGTTGGGCGCGTCTATCCCCTCGATAGGAAGCTTGAAGGGGACGGTCCCGGTGCCGAGGATCAGGCGGTCATAGGAGAGCCTTTCCTCATGTCCAGCCGCCGTCCGGAACGTGACTTCTCTGGCCGCGGGATCCACTTCCGTCACCGTTGTCTCGAGCCGGATATCCACCCGGAAACGCCGGTTGAAGACCTTGGGATCGGCCACAAAGAGGCTCCGGCGCTTGTCGATCTCTCCGCCTACGTAATAGGGGAGTCCGCAGTTAGCAAAGCTCATGTAGGGGCCGCTCTCGAACATCACGATCTCGATCTCTTCACTGCTGCGGCGCGCCTTGGCAGCAGCCGAGGCCCCGGCCGCCACAGCGCCGACGATCACCAGTCTCTTGGGCATGGTTCACTCCTAAAAAAAGACCTATTGTAAAGTAACGGAGACGGATAGTCCAGAACCGGGGGACCCCGATGGAGTCAGGGCCGGGTTAGGCCGGCCACGGCAGCACCGATCAGGGGCGAATCGGGCACCCGCACCAGCTTGAAATGCACGCCTCTGCCGCCGAGTATGTCGCGAAGGTGCCGTTCGGCCTGAGGCTGGAGGCCTCTGGTCTTGTAGTATGTGGACCCGTCGATGTTGACACACACAGGGCGGACAGGGGACCGCCCGGCACCCGATTTGAGCACGGCGGCCGCGATGTTGACGGCGGCGAACAGGGCAGCCCTGGCGATGACACCGGAGATCAGGAAGCCGGCGGTCTCCCTGTCGGCGCCTGTCAGCGCAGGGTTCCCCAAGGGACCGGCTCCAGCCGGATCCCTGAGGAACCGGTCCGCCTGGACGGTCGACAGCCTCCGGACCTGTCTCAAGTGCGGCGAGCCACGCCCTGAGAAAAGCCCTTCATCGGCCGCGGCCTTTATCAACCGCAGGCTCAAGCGGCCCAGGTAGGCACCCGAGATCATCTTCTCGAACGTGTACTCCCCGGGATTGTTGGTGCCCTCATCCAGCCTTTCGTCGACAGCAGTGCGGGGGCTGCGGGAAAAATTCCCAGACTCCACGTTTATGGCCTGCCGTCCCTGGGGGGCCAGATCGTTCCGCTTGGTGATCCTGCGGTTATCCTCCACATAGGCGGTGTTGGTCCCGGTACCCAGGATAAACCCTACATAGGAGCCGAAATCCTGGATACGGGCGATGCTCTTCCCCGCCAGCAGGACGGCGGCCGTATCGTTGAGCAGTGTGAACTGCAGGTCGATCCCCCTGGCCTTCAGCCGATCGCCGATGTTTCGTCCGATATACGCGCCTTCCACCTCCGGCGCCCTGATCTCCTTGGTCCAGGTCAGGAGCCGGCCGTCGCCGTCCGGAGTGATCTCGGCCGGGTAGGAGAAGCAGAATCCCACCCGGTCCGCCTTGTGGGCCAGGGGCAGCAGGATCTGCACAAAACAGTCAAAGAAGGCCTCGGCGGACAGCTCCTCATCGGCGCCGGGCATCCGGAAGCGGGCGAAATCGTCGGCCTGGGCCCGGCCGGCCTCATCGAACACGACCGTGGCCGCACGCAGATGGGTTCCGCCGGCATCCAGGACGATGACAGGGGTCCCGGCCGGGACGGGCCTGTCGATAGGGATGAAGGTGGGGATCATGGCCAGGGAGCTGGGCGCTCCGGACAGGCCGGCGTCCATCTCGGCACGGAACTCTGCCAGAAGCTGTTCCACCCCGATGGAATCCGTTGACATGCCCAGGGCCTTGAGGAATTCCTGGGCCTTCTCTCGGGATCGAGCCATGATTCCGCATGATATGTCACAGGGGGCAGAAAATCAAACCTGTCAGGATTTGACTCCCCCCAAAGCACGACATATCATATCGTCCAAGAGGTTCCGGGATGGCAGAGATCGAGTTCCCCCCCATGATCGATGGGCATGTCCATGTGCGTGGGGTGGAAGATTCGGCAAACCTGGCGGCCCGCCTGGATGCGACGAACGCGGTGCAGGCCGGGATCGCCTGCCAATACCAGGACCTGGCCTTCAACACGAATCCGGCGGGTTTCGTGCTCAAGGCGGAGCATCCCGGGCGTTTTTTTCTCCTGGCCGGGCTGGAACACGCAGGACTGCTTTATGGAGCGGATGCCGCGCTGCCTCCCGCAGAGCAGGCGGGCCTCCTGCATGCGATGGGGGCGGACGGCATAAAACTCCTGGCCTCCAAACCCACCGGCCGCCGGCGCCTGGGAGTGCCTGTAGATGGCCCCTATTTCGAGCCGTTCTTCAAGACGTGCGAGGCGCTGGACATGCCCCTGCTCTGGCATGTGGCCGATCCCGAGGAGTTCTGGGAGCCGGAGCGGCTGCCCGCCTGGGCGAGGGAACAGGGCTGGGGCTATGACTCGAGCTATGTCTCCAAGGAAGACCTCTATCAGGAGACGGAACACATCCTCGAGCGCCATCCCGGGCTGTGTGTGGTGCTGCCCCATTTCTATTTTCTCTCGGCCGATCTTCCCCGGGCTGAGTCGTTTCTGACCAGGTTTCCGGGGGCCCACTTCGACCTGGCGCCCGGGATCGAGCTCTTCTACAACCTCTCCCGGGATGTCGACCGGTCCAGGGATTTCTTCATCCGCTTCGGCGGCCGCATCCTCTTCGGCACAGATATCCTGAGCGAGCATACGATCGCAGAAGCCCGGCACCGGGCCGGCATCGTGTACCGGTTCCTGGCCGGGGACGAGGCCTTCCGGGTGCCTGCCGGGGCGGATTTCCTGCTGGGCCCACCCGAAGACGGCCTTATCCGAGGACTGAATCTGCCCGGGGACACGCTTCACGACATCCTGCAGGCCAATTTCCAGCGCATCTACGGCGGCACCCCCCGCCCCCTGGACACAGACAGGGCCCGCATGGAATGCCTGCGGCTGGCCGCCATCGAGGCCGAGGTGAGGGGACGCCCGATCGACCAGACCGAGGGATCCCGAGGCGCCCGCCTCCTGTGAAGAAAGGTGACAGGTACATTTGAGCCTCTAAATGTACCTGTCCCCTTTATACACAGCGTCCGCATGTACGAGGGCAGCAACAGCGGCAGCTGGTATGACCTGGGCTTCCTGCTCGGAGCCGGAGCCTTTCTGGGCGGGGGCGGAGCCGGATCTTGCAAGAAAAAGAAAAAATGTTAACTCTCGGGGAAGATCACTACTAGCCGGCCGAGAGCCGGCAACTGGGGGTGATGCTATTCCTCAGGGCGGTCCAGCTTGAGGCCCAGCTCCTTGAGCTGCCTGTCATCCACCTCGGAGGGGGACTCTGTCATGAGGCTCAGGGACGAGGTGGTCTTGGGGAAGGGGATGACATCCCGTATCGATTCC
>JAUXEH010000054.1 GCA_030620655.1 Candidatus Aminicenantota bacterium
AATCAGGGCCAGGATCAGGGCCAGGTGCTGCATGGCATCCGCGCCTGAGACCGGCTGATCGGGGTTGAACCGGCGCCCTCCCGCCATGCTCATCAGGTCGTAAGAGATCATCATGACAATGGGGCGGTAGTAGAAATTATCGGGAGAAACATCCTTGATCTGGATGCGTTCAGGCGGGATCTGCTGTATGAAGCGGTGCCCCTTGGCTTCCAGCTTCCGGATGAGGCGGTGCAGTATCTCCGCCATTTCTGCCCGTGTTATGATCTTCCGGGGCTGAAACGTGTGGTTGGGGTATACATCGAGCAGCCCCAGGGAGGCGGCGTCCAGGATGTAGCGGGAGGCCCAGGACGTGGAGATGTCGATGATGATAGGGGGCCTTCCCTCCGGCTTGTCCAGGATATCTTTGAACTTCACGCCGATGAGGGCCGACATCTGCTCTTTGGTCACGGATTCAGCGGAGGGAATGGTATGGTACTGGCCGGGCAGCTCGAAGATACCCAGCCGGTTCTTGAGGGCCTCGATGCGCTGCTGCGCCGTCTCGTTGTCCGGATCCATGTCGAGCAGCTGCTCGTAGACTTCCATGCTGGACGAATTGTCACCGCTCTGGAACAGGGCATCGGCATAGGCGGCCAGGAGTTCCGTGTTCTCGGGTTCGTTGTTCACCGCCGCTTTGAAGTGAACGATCGCATTTTCGAACTGGCCTTCGCTCGTGTAGATCTCGGCCAGGGCTTTGTGGGCTTCGGGGGATTGTGGTGTGTAGTAGAGGGCCCGCAGGTATGAGGTCTTGGCGGCCTCGTTGCCTCCGCTGGAGAAGGCGGCCCGGCCGTGCTCCATGGCTTCCTGAGTCTTCCTCAACTGGATGCCCTGGTAGCGCGCCCTGGCCCAGGGATGATCCGGGTCATGCTTGAGCACTTCCCGGTATTCCGTGAAGGCCATGTCGTCCCGCTCGGTCTCCTGATAGATCTGCCCCAGCCCCAGGTGCGCCAGGGCCAGATTCGGATAGGCGGTGGTCGCCGCCTTGAAGTAGCTCTCGGCTCGAGGAATGTCCTGGAGCACATAGTAGGCATAGCCCAGGCCGGTGTAGTAAAAGGGATTGTCTTGGTCCAGCCTGGTGATCTGTTTTATGGCCTTGCCGGCGTTTCCCTGTTTGATATTCTGCCAGGCTTCTTCGGCAATGAGCCTCTCTTCCAGTGAGAGGCCGGAGGCTTCCGCAGCCGGCAAGCTCTCGATGTAGAGATTGGGAGGCGGCGGCTGGTAGGTAACACAGGACCACAGCAGAAGCATCAGGATAGGAGCCAGGAACCGATTTTTCTTTACCACTTTGTGTCTCCTCTTTGTATATATGGCGAAAATCTGAGCATGGTGCCCGGTTCCGCCATAACCTTCAACTCACAATCTTGTCTGTTTTCTCTTCTTTTTAACACAATTGACCACTTGGGAAAAGATTGAATAACGTTTTTCTCTGTTTTGGGGATACGGAGGTAGAAAATCCGCATTTCTTTGAAGAGCAGGTGATGCAGCGCCCGTTTGAGGTCCGGGAGGCCCTCGCCCGTCCGGGCGGAGACGTAAACCGAGGCCCTGTCCGGGTCTTGATTTTTTTGGAACAGACGGGAGTCATTCGGCATCAGATCGACCTTGTTGTAGACCCTGAGTGTCGGGATGTCTCGGGCACCTAGTTCGGACAGGATGGCCTCCACGGCCTCTATCTGTCGCAGGCAGTGCGGAGAGGTGACGTCGATCACGTGGCACAGGCCGTCGGCCTCGCCGGCTTCTTCCAGAGTGGCCCGGAAAGCCGTCTTAAGTTCCTTGGGGAGCTTTTTGATCAGCCCCACCGTGTCGCTCAAGAGGCAGTAGGCGCCGTCCCTGAAGCTCACACGGCGGATCACCGGGTCCAGGGTGGCGAACAGCTGTTCGGAAGCCAGCATGTTCTCCCTTGCCAGTTGGTTGAACAGTGTGGATTTGCCGGCGTTCGTATAGCCCACCAGGGAGACCACCGGGATCGGGCTTTTCTTCCGTCTTTTCCGCTGATGAGCCCGGCGTTTGCGGATGCTCTGGAGGGATGACTTGATGGTGGTGATCCGGTCTTGGATCCGGCGGCGGTCCTCCTCCAGCTTCTTTTCCCCGGGGCCGCGCGTCCCGATGCCTCCACCCAAGCGAGAGAGCCCTGTGCCCTTTCCGGTCAGGCGCGGCAGGAGGTAATGGAGCTGAGCCAGCTCCACCTGCAGCTTACCCTCCTTGCTCCGGGCCCGCTGGGCAAAGATGTCCAGAATGATTTGTGTCCGGTCGATGATCTTGGACCGCAGCCTGTCCTCGAGGCTGCGCTGCTGGATAGGGGTCAGGACGTGATCGAAGACCACCATGTCCGCCTGCAAATCCCGGAGCAGTGCTCTTAGCTCGGCCACTTTGCCCTCACCGATGTAGTATTTGGGGCTGATCCGGCTGCGGTGCTGGAAGACCTCCCGCATGACCTCGGCTCCCGCCGATTCCACCAGGCCGCACAATTCCTGCATGGACACCTCGGCTTCGAACATCTGGTTACGTTTTGTAGTCAGGTGGACGAGCAGGGCTTTTTCCATTTATCTCAGCGAGCGGTGGATGTGTTTTTCGATATCGGGAAGCTCATCCGGAGCGAACCAGCGGATGCCTTCCATGTTGCGGAACCAGGTCATTTGCCGCTTGGCGTAGCGGCGTGTTTCTTGTTGGGTCAACGCTGCGGCTTCCTCCGCAGAGATCTCCTGACGCAGGTGCCTGAGCACCTGTTTGTAGCCCAGTGCACGGAAGGGAGGTGCGTCTTCTCCGACTCCGGCGCCCAGCAGGTTCTGGACCTCGTCGATCAAACCCGCGGCGAACATGCGCTCCACACGCCGGTCGATGCGGGCGTACAGGTCTCGACGCTCCAGGTTCAGACCGATCCTGATCAGGTTGCAGTCGGCGACATGCGAGCGCGTCCGGGAAAAATGCCAGGAGAGCGGCTGACCTGTCGCCAGATAGACTTCCAGGGCACGGATGATGCGGATGCGATCCCTGGGCTCGATCTTGTCGGCATAGGCGGGATCGATCCGTGCCAGCCTCTTCCAGAGTGGCTCTAGCCCCTGGGCCTGGGCTTCCTGCTCCAGCTGCCTGCGGATCTCCGGATTCTTTTGGCCTCCAGGGAACAGGCCGTCGATCAGGGCCTTGAGGTAGAGGCCGGTCCCTCCGGTGATGATGGGCAGCCGGGCTCGCTCCCAGATTCCCTCCGCTGCCTTTAGAGCGGCCTGCACGAAGTCCGCTGCCGTGAATTGGGTCTCGGGGGCCACCACATCCAGCAGATGATGGGGGACGCCTTCCTTGCTGTCCGGGGAGATCTTGTCCGTGCCGATGTCGAAGCCCCGGTATACCTGCATGGAGTCGCAGTTGATGACCTCTCCCTCGAAAAGGTGAGCCATCTGGATGGAAATCCGGCTCTTCCCTACCCCTGTGGGGCCCAGGATGATGACGAGGTTTTTGTCTTCAGGTTCCAATTTGGATTAAAAAAAGCAGGGCCAGAAGTGTGACGAACAGCAGAAGCCCGAGTACCTGTTTGCGCTTCAATTCCATCCGAGCACCTTCCCCAGATTCTTGATCAGTACGGCCTCATGGGCATTGCCCAGGATCTTTTTTACGGCCAGCATCTCGGCGGCCAGGATCTCGTTAAGGTCCTGCACCAGGGCCTGCTTCAGCCGTCGGCCCTGGTTCCCGGCACCGGTGATGGGCACGGAGTTGATCTCGATGCGGCCGTCCGGGTCGAACCGCAGGTTCTGAAACAAAGGAGACAGAGAAGGCTTGGTATCCTCGAGGCACTTTTCCAGGACGTTCAGGGAAGCCGGTCCGATCTCTCTGGATATGTATTTGTAGATCGTTTCAAAGGGGTGATTGAAACTTTCCAGAAGTTGATAGATGTCCGCCTGAGATATCTCTGCCTGGTCATGATTCTTGATGTTGGTATGGGGAAGTCCTACAACGCCCAGCGCAAGAAAGGTGTAGAGGGTCTTCTGGGTCTCCTTTCGGCCCAGTTGGCTGGAAGCGTAAATTTCCGCCACCGCCTCCTCTTCCTTTATCACATGGTACAGGTAGATCTCAGAGGCGTTGAAGGGGATCCGCTTCACATAATCCGGGAAGAGAGGCCTGAGTGCTGTGTCCGGGTCCGGGAGGTGTTCGGCGATGAGCGCGTAGTTGGTCATCCTCCGGATCCCGTCCAGGATAAGGTCCAGGAGGGAGACGTAGAACAGGATCTCATGTTCTTCCCAGCAGTGTTCGCTGTGAAAGGCGTAGTCGGCGCCTGGCAGATCGAAAAGGGGCATCAGGTCTTCCGAGGTGATGGCCCGGAGGGTTTTCCACATCTCTTCCGGAGTGAACTTCCCGGTGTCCATCAGGTCTGGGAGGCATTTCGCTGCCTCGATATCAGGATCCCCGCCGGAAGTCCGCTCCTTCAGGCGAACCAGGCCGTCGCCGTCGCGGAACCTTTCTGCAGGCACACACATGTCGCCGTTCTTGAAATCCACGGCATGTCCGGCTTCGGTCTTGATTTTCAAGATTCCCGACATGCGGCTGTTCCAGATCCGGAACAGGAGAAAGGGAAAAGGCAGGTCGGACAGGTTTCCTGACAGCCAGACGTTCTCCATGCGTATACTCTATTAGGAGTGCGGGAGGTTGTCAAACCCTCCCCGCTCGCCTCCGGACGGCTTCCGGTTCCGGTCACAGATAGACTTGCATGACCAGGATCGAGATGCCCAAGTTTAGGAGGCTCTTGAGAAACCAGAAGAAATAGGAGATGAACAGGGCACGCCTCAGCTCGATCTTGAAGATGTGTGTGAGTCCCAGGGCCAGGATGCCGAACATCCAGAGCTGGAAGAAGTCGAACTGGTTCAGCAGGGTGTAGGCAACGGACGTAGGCTCCAGCTGAGGGAAAAACATGGCCGGCGAGGTCATCGCCTGGAAAAAGGATTTCTTAGAGAGGACAAGGAAGGTGCGGACCCCGTTTCCCAGGACCTTGTCGATGAGGTCGGCATGAACGAGAGCGGCGAAGATCTGCCCGAATCGTCCCTCGGTCGATCCCATGCGGCCCAGGACCAGGATGACCAGGCTCGAAATCAGCAGGCCGGCCAAGAGACCCAGGCCCGCCATCGTGTAACCCAGGTAGGTCTGCCACGGGGGCGGATTCCCTCTCAACTCGAGCATCTGCTCGAACTGCTCGTCGCCATAGCGGTCGCGCAGCTTGGTGTTGTCCTCCAGTATCTGGACCTGATCTTTCTGCAGGTAGGGTGCGGAGAAGTAGGAGAAGAGGAGCACTCCCATCAAAACGATGAGGATAACGTCCAGCCAGACCGGCTTTTCCGCCAGGGCTTTGAACGTGGCGTCAGGGCTGAAAAATGTGCCTGTGACACGGCCGAAAAAGCTCATGGGCTACGTTCCTTTTCTCTCTTCGCGCTCGATCTTTCCGTCGCGGATATATATGATCCGCTGGGCCTGGGCGGCGATATCCGGGTCGTGCGTGACAATGATGATGGTGTTCCCCTGGGAATGGATCTTGTGGAACAGCTTGAGTATCTCGCTCCCGGTCTTGGAATCGAGGTTTCCGGTCGGCTCGTCCGCCAGCAGCAGGGACGGTTCGTTGGCCAGGGCGCGGGCGATGGCCACCCTCTGGCGCTCACCTCCGGAGAGCTCGGACGGCCTGTGATCCATCCTGTGGGAGACCTCGACCATCTCCAGGGCCTGCCGCACCTTCCGGATTCTCTCCTTTTTTGCGGTGCCCCGATAGATCAAGGGCAGCTCGACGTTGTGAAAAGCGGATGCCCGGGGCAGCAGGTTGAAGACCTGAAACACGAAGCCGATCTCCTGGTTGCGTATGTGCGCCAGCTCGTTCTCTGTCAGGCTGCTGACCAGCTGATCGTTGAGCCAGTATTCCCCCCGGCTGGGTGTGTCCAGGCATCCCAGGAGGTTCATGAGGGTGGACTTTCCCGAGCCGGAAGGCCCCATGATGGCCAGGAATTCGTTCCGCTCCACGACCATGGAGACTCCACACAGGGCATTGACCTCTTGTTGTCCCAGCTGGTAGATCTTCCAGAGATCTTCGGAACGGATGAGGGCGTTGTTTGTGCTCTCCATCAGTCGCTCTCTTTCCTGGTCTCAGGCTTCACCAGGACACCGTCCTCCAGCTGGCGGAGTGCCGAATAAGGACCGACGACGATGGTCTGACCGCTTTCCAGGCCGGAGGTGATCTCGATCTTCAATTCCCCCATGATCCCTTTTTGCACCGGAGTGAACATCACCCGGCTGTCCGGGTCCACCACATAGATCCCCTCTACCTGATCCCTGCTTTTCCTCCCGCTGGAATTCGGGTCTTCCCTACTGATGAGGGCGGAGATGGGCACGGCTAAGACACCCTTCCTCTCGGCCGTTATGATGTCCGCGGAGGCGGACAAGCCCGGTTTCAGATTGTCCGGAGGATCCTCGAGCGTGATTACGACTTTGAAGTCCCTGGATTCTTCCGAAGCCGTGATCTTCACCAGCGCCGAACTCCCGATCTCCGTGACCGTGCCTGCGATGATGCGGTCGGGGAAAGCGTCCACCTGGACCTCCGCGGGATGCCCGAGCTCCAACGCCACCACATCGGTCTCATCCACCTCGACCTCCACTTCCATGACGGAAAGATCGGCAATGGTCATGAGCACGGTGCCGGGGTTGTTCATGGTCCCCACGAGTGCCGTTTCCCCCTCCTCCACCTGAAGGCTGGCGATGATCCCTGCGATGGGTGCGACATAAACGGTTTTTTCGATGTTATCCAAGGTGCTCTTGAGCGAAGCCTGGGCCTGACGGATCTGGTAGGTTGTCGCCTCTTGGCTGGCCTTGGATATATCATGCTGTGCTGTGGCAGCGTCCAGCTCCTCCTGCGAGATGAGCTGTTTGTCCCAGAGGTTCTTCTGCCTCCGGAGATTGTTCTCGTCCCGTTTGAGATAGGCCTTGGCTTTGATGAGCTCGGCCTTGAGGGAGTGGATGTAGGCCTGGTCCCGTTCGGCGTTGGCTTCGTACTGGGTCGCTTCCAGTTTGAGGAGGAAGTCCCCTTCCTGCACGAACTGCCCCTCCTCCACGGCGATCTTTATGACACGGCCCGGAATCTGTGCGCTGATATTGACACTCTTTTTCGGTTTCACCTCTCCCGACGCAGATATGATCGCCGCCAAGTCGTCTGCCATCACGTTTTCGACCGAGACCTTGACGGCCTTCTCCCGTTTAGACTGCAGGTTGACCAGGACGATAACCACGATCAGGGACACGACGGCTAGGATTATGAGGAGTTTCTTCATGTTTACCTTCTTGATCTTAACTCGGTAATGCGCCATCTTTATTTACGTCCTTTGCCTGAAAAGGTTCAATCCCGAGGCCTTTCGCCTTTTAGTTTAACCTGTTTGCAGGGCGGACGCAACCGGTCTTGCTCCCGTAGAAGTGAGGATGCTTCCGAACGTCCCTCAGAGTTGAATGAGATGGGAAGAGTTGATAAGATGGGTCATTATGGAGTGGGAGACTTACCTGCAGGCGGCTCAGGATGCAGCGCGCCTGGCGGGGGACATGCTGCTGACGAATCGTGGTTCCGTGCGCGAGGTCTCCTTCAAGGGTGCCGTGGATCTTGTAACCGATTTCGACAGGCGGTCGCAGGCATTGATCGTCAGTCGCTTATCCGAGCGTTTTCCCGATCACGACCTTGTCGCGGAGGAGGGGCTGTGCGAAGAGAAGGGATCGGAATTTCGCTGGATCATCGATCCCCTCGACGGCACCACGAACTTTGCCCATGGCTTTCCCGTATACTCCATCTCCATTGCGCTGGAGAGATGCGGAGAGATCGGTATGGGTGTCGTGTTCGACCCGACGCGTGGCGAGATGTTCACGGCTCTCCGCGGAGGGGGTGCGGAGCTCAACGGCCGCAGGATTTCCGTTTCTTCGACTCCCGACCTGGATCACAGCCTGCTCTCTACCGGCTTTCCTTACGATGTTCGGGAAAGCCGGGAAAACAACCTGGATCATTTCGCTGATTTCGCCGTGCGGGCCCAGGCTGTCCGCCGCTGCGGTTCCGCGGCCCTCGACCTGTGTTATGTGGCATGCGGGCGCTTCGACGGTTTCTGGGAACTCAAACTCGCCCCCTGGGATGTGGCCGCCGGCATGCTGATGGTCACCGAAGCGGGGGGACAAGTTACGGATTTCAACGGAGGCCGGCCGGACAGGACCGGGAAGGAGACCGTGGCCTCGAACGGACGCATCCATGAGTCTATGATCCAGGTGCTGGGGCTGCGCCTTGCCGCCTCCCATCATGATTAATGCCTTTGAAAGGTGAAACAACCATGCCACTCTTTTGCCAGAAACGCAGGCCGGAAGCGCCCGGTCATCTTGAAAGTGACAGCCGGATCCTCTTGCTCCTCTGGGTCTTTATGGTTGCGGCCCTTTTAATCACCGCCGATCGGGCAAGGGCCGAGGGTCAGGAACTGCTGGAGACCCGGCCGGTGCTGGAGACCGGCCGTTTTTACCGCATCGGAGTCCCGTCCGATGTGCCCTGGACCGATACACGGTTCGATGTCAAGGCCGGGCAGAGGATCACGTTCCAGGCGCGCGGGGGGATCTCTCTGCAGCAGGGCAATCCCGGGGGATACTGCGGCCCTGACGGCTTGGGATTCTCCACGGTCCAACAGCCCCTCTCAGATACGAACTTCGGCGCCCTCATAGGGAAGGTCGTTCTCCTGATATCCGTAGAGGTGGATGAGGAGACCGGGGAGGAGACCCGCAACGAGATCATCGAGTATTTCTATATCGGTTCGGAGCAGAGTGTGGAGATGCCGATTGATGGCAGCCTGTTCTTGGGTATCAACGAACTCGTGGTCGCGGACAACTCCGGCGTCTTGAGCGTGCAGTTTGAGCTGATTGAGAGAGGGCCGGGTCTCACGTCCTGCGTTTCTTTACCTGCTTTTCCAGCAGGTTTTCCAGGAACTGGATGTCGTACCGGCCTTTCTTGAAATCGGAGTTGGAGAGGATGTTTATGTGCAGGGGGATATTGGTCTTGATCCCCACGATGGTGGTCATCTCCAGGGCCGTGCGCATCTTATCTATGACCTCCCTGCGTGTGGGCGCGACAGCCACGATCTTTGCGATCAGGGAATCGTAGTCCGGGGGGATGACCCATCCTTGGTAAGCCGCGGTATCCACGCGGATCCCTTGGCCTCCGGGCAGCACCAGGAATTCGATCTTGCCGGGAGATGGGATGAAGGTTTCCGCATCCTCGGCGTTTATGCGGCACTCCAAACTGTGCCCCCGCATCCGGAAATCGTGGATCGGGGAGAGTCTTTCACCGGCCGCCAGACGAATCTGTTCTCTTATGAGGTCGATCCCGTACACCATCTCGGTAATGGGGTGCTCCACCTGGACTCGCGTGTTGGTCTCCATGAAGTAGAAGTTCTTCTGGTCGTCCACCAGGAACTCGAAGGTGCCCAGGCTCTGGTAATCGATGAAGCTGGTCGCATCCTCGACCGCCTTGGCGATACGCCGGCGCGTTTTTTCGTCGATAAAGGGAGATGGCGTCTCTTCGATGACCTTCTGATGTTTCCGTTGGATCGAGCACTCCCGTTCGCCGAAGGCCAGGGAATTACCATGGGAGTCACGGATAACCTGGATCTCGATGTGGCGGGCGCTCTCTATGTATTTCTCCATATACAGGGAGGGATCCCCAAAGGCGGCTTTTGCCTCATACTGGGCGATGGAGAACTGTCCCTCCAATGCCGACGGGGTCCGGACGATCCGCATGCCCTTGCCCCCGCCTCCGGACGCAGCCTTGAGGATGACCGGGTATTTGATCTTCTTGGCCGTCTTCTTCGCATCATCGATGTCGGCTATGACCTCATCCGAGCCGGGCGTGACCGGAAGCTTGGCCTTTTTCATCTCCTGACGCGCACGGCTCTTGTCGCCCATGATGCTCATCACCTCAGCCGAAGGGCCGATGAAGGTGATCCCCGAGGTCTCACATATCTCGGCAAAACGTGGATTTTCAGCTAGAAAACCGTATCCGGGATGGATGGCGTCAGCCTTCGTGATCTCGGCCGCGCTGAGGATGTTGGGTATGTTGAGATAGCTCTCCGCCGCCTTGGCCGGGCCGATACAGACCTTCTCGTCGGCCAGCATGGTGTGCAGGGAGTTTCTGTCCGGCTCGGAATAGACGGCGACGGTCTTCAGCCCGAGTTCTTTTGCTGAGCGGATGATTCGCAGGGCGATCTCTCCGCGGTTGGCGATCAGGATTTTAGAGAACATGGACGGGTCCTATGCGGGTTTGATGGCAAACAGCTTTCGCCCATACTCAACGGGCTTGCCGTTCTTGACGAAGATCTCTTCGATGACGCCGTCGACTTCGGCCTCGATCTCGTTCATCAGCTTCATGGCTTCGATGATGCACAGTGTCTGGTTCTTGGTTATGCTCTCACCTTTTTCTACAAAGGGGGGCGCTGAGGGATCGGGAGACCGATAAAAGGTGCCCACCATGGGTGATGACACGTAGTCCAGGTCCTCACGCTCTTCCGGACCGGGGGTCTCCTGCACCGTGGTCTTCTGGGGAGCTGCCTCAGGCAGCGGGGCGGGGGGTGCCGCCACGATCTCCTGCTGTGGGGCCGGGGTCTGACCGCGTCCTATGCTGATCTTGAATCCCTCAACTTCCAGCTCGAAACGGGTCAGGCTCCGCTCCTCGAGCAGGTCGATGAGCTTGAGGATCTCCTGATAGTCAATTTTGGATTTCATTTCTGCTCTCCTCAGAAAACGAGACGGGCTTTTTTCGTGATAAATAACATATGCCGAACGCCCGGCTTTGTCAAGGCCATCCGGCCCGCCCCCACTTTTGACCCCTCCCACCCTCTCTGCACAACGCTTTCCGTTTCTAGCCACCCCCGCCATCCGTTCCTCCCCTCCCATGGTTCCCACCTCCAAATCTGCCATTGCACTATATGCATCCAGCCCGCCCACCTGGATTTTATGCGGTCCCCAAGGTATAATACATTTTAAACGAGAATTCCAATCCAAGGCTAAATCATGCTCGACCAGATATCGGATCGTCTTCAGGCCGTCGTCAAGTTCCTTCGTGGTGAGGCCAAGATCACCGAAAAGAACATGGGTGAGGCCCTTAAAATGCTCCGGATGGCTTTCCTGGAGGCTGATGTCAGCTATAAAGTCGTCAAGGAGTTTGAAGCCCACATCAAGGAGAAGTCGCTGGATGAGGCTGTCCTGGACAGCTTGACCCCGGCCCAGCAGGTCATCAAGATCGTCCGTGACGAGCTGACGGACATGCTGGGGCATTCCCAGAGCAAGCTGGAGTTCAGCCCTGCTCCGCCTTCCGTCTTCATGCTGGTCGGGCTGCAGGGCGCAGGCAAGACCACAACCTGCGGTAAGCTGGCCCGAAAGGTAGCCGAGCAGAAGAAGGCGCCGCTGCTGGTATCCTTTGACCTGAAGCGCCCGGCCGCACAGGACCAGTTGAAGATCATCGGACAGACCCTCCAGATTCCCTTCTACGAGCTGTCCCGGGATCAAATGGCCCACCCTCAGGAAGCGCTCCGGGAGGCGGTGGACTACGCACGGGAGCACGGGCACGATCCGCTCATCGTGGATACGGCCGGCCGCCTCCACGTGGACGAGGAGCTCATGGAAGAGCTTCGGCTGGCTCGGAGTATCCTGAATCCCGTCGAGACCATCTATGTCGGGGATGCCATGACCGGACAGGATGCGGTCAGGAGTGCCTCTGAGTTCGCAGAAAGGATCGGTCTGACCTCTATCATCCTGACCAAACTAGACGGTGATGCCCGGGGAGGCGCAGCCCTGTCGATCGTTTCCGTGACAGGGAAGCCCATCAAATTCGTGGGTGTGGGCGAGAAGTTAGATCGCCTGGAGGTCTTCCATCCCGACCGCATGGCCTCGCGCATCATGGGAATGGGTGATGTGCTCTCTCTCATCGAAAAGGCGGAAAAGGAGACGGACCTAAAGGAAACCGAGGAGCTCGCCCGCAAACTGAGGAAACAGGAGTTTTCTCTGGAGGATTTTCGAAAACAGCTCATCCAGCTCAAGAAGATGGGTCCATTATCCCAGGTCCTCGGCGATCTTCCGGTGGGCGGCCCCTTCAAACAGATGTCCAAGCTGAAGGTGGACGACAAGAAGCTGGCCTATTTCGAGGCCATCATCAACTCCATGACCCCCAGGGAGAGGGATAATCCCAAAATCATCAACGGCAGCCGCCGGCAGCGGATCGCCCGGGGGAGCGGCCGCCCGGTGTCCGAGGTCAACCAGCTGCTCAAACAATACCTGGAGATGCGCAAACTGATGAAGAAATCCCAGTTCCAGAAGATGCTCTCCTCGTTCCCGAACTGAACCGACCCTCCCCCGGACCGAATGCCTCTTATTCCTTTTAGGCGGGAGGCTGGGGTGGAGAGACGGCGGTGGTTGGGGTGGAGAGATGGCGGTGGTTGGGGTGGAGAGATGGCGGCGGACTGGGTTTGGCTCATGGCGTTCCTCCTGATAGGGTGGG
>JAUXEH010000431.1 GCA_030620655.1 Candidatus Aminicenantota bacterium
GAAAGGGGCAGAAATGTCGTTCCCATAGAAGTTAAGTATAAGTCTTTAAAGAAACAAGAAATTCCTCGTTCTTTACGCAGTTTTATTGAAAAGTATTCACCCGATAAAGCCTATATCGTGAATCTGGATTATAGTAATACTCTTAAAATCAATGAAACTACGCTTTTTTTTCTTCCATATTATGAATTGCTCCATAAAAAAATTTAAGCGAGAATGACGTCTTATCGCGACAGATCGACAGTATACTCAAAGCAATTAGAATAGGCGCCCCTTTTGGGCTTTACGGAAAGGCAGCTAGGCGGGGGACGGGAATTTCGCTCCCGTAAGAGCTTCCGACACTTCCCAGAGCTTGGCCGCGATCTTATCGTCATGAGAGAGCTTGTTCGATTCGACCTTCTTGGGATATCCTTTTATCTCTCTCCAACCCGAGGGGCCGTAATAATCACCGCCTTTGACATCCGGCCCGACGGCGGCATACAGGGTGGGCAGCGCACCCATGGTGATGTCCTGGGCAAAGAATGGATTCAGGAAGCTGAACAGGCTGGTGTGCCTCTGCAGCTCGGTCGCCGTCCAGCCGGGATGTGCAGCGGTTACGATCGTATTCGATCCCGCTTCCTCCAGCCTCCTCTGCAGCTCATAGGTGAAGTAGATGTTGGCGATCTTGCTGTCGGCATACGCCTTCATCTTCTTGTAGGGCCGGCTCTCCCAGTTCAGGTCGTCGAAGTCCAACTCGCCGTAGTTGTGCGCCCCGCTCGACTCATTGACGATCCTGGAATCGGGAGTTTTATTGATCAGGTCGATGAGCAGCCCCGTGAGGGCAAAGTGACCCAGATGATTCGTGCCGAACTGGAGCTCGAATCCGTCGGCGGTCTTGGAATAAGGCGGCATCATCACTCCTGCGTTGTTGATTAGAAGATCCAGGCGAGAATAATTTTCCTTAAACTTCGCTGCGAAGCTGCGTACGGATTCCAGATTGGCCAGATCCAGTTCCATGACTGTGATATCCGCATTCTGGCGGCCGGCCATGATCTTATCCGCGGCCGCATTCCCTTTGTCCAGGTTGCGCACGGCCATGATCACCGTGGCGTTCTTCTCTGCCAAGACCCGCGCGGTCTCGTATCCAATCCCGCTGCTCGATCCGGTCACGATGGCAATCCTGCTCTTCTGGTCCACTATGTCGCCACTGTCCCACTTTTTTTGTGACATTGTTATCTCCTTCTTATGATCGGTCTTTGATCCTATCACTCATAGCGTATGGAATCCACGGGGTCCGAGACGGCAGCGCGGAGGGCCTGGAAGCTCACGGTCAGGAGCGCGATCACAAGCGCCGACAGGGCCGCGCCCACGAACACCAGCAGGTTGAGCGTGGTGTGGTAGGCATAGTTCTGCAGCCAGCGGCTCATGGCATACCAAGCCGCGGGCCAGGCAAGCAGGTTGGCCGCGACGACCAGGATCACGAATTCCTTGGACAGGAGCAGGACGATGCTGGAGGCCGTGGCCCCCAGTACCTTGCGGATGCCGATCTCCCGAGTACGTCGTTCGGCCATGAACGAGGCCAGCCCCAGGAGCCCCAGGCACGCGATGACGACCGCCAGGATGGTGAAGGCACCGAACAGGGTCCCCATCCGCAGCTCAGCACGGTAGAGTCGGTCAAAGGACTCATCCAGAAAGGCCGTATCCATGGGAAACTGCGGGGAGACACGGTCCCAGGCCTGGCTCAGGCGCTGCAGCGCCCCCGGCAGGTCCGCGGCACTCAGGCGGACCAGGAGGTAGGAGTACGGCTCAACGGGACGCAGCCGGATGAACAGGGGCTCGATGCGGGTGTTTATGGACTTGAAGTGGAAATCCCGGACCACACCGATCACGGTCCCGGGATCGCCCCAAACGGTCAGGCCTTTCCCAACCGGGGAATCCTCGCCCATCACCCGGACCGCCGCCTCGTTGAGGATATACGCCTGTTTTTCATCCGTGGGGAACTCCCGGGAAAACGCCCTGCCCTCCGCCATCTCCATCTTCATGGTGGCGAAGTAATCATGGGTGACGGTGGCGTTGTGGAACAGGATGTCGTCATTGGGATCCTTGCTCGGCCAGGTGATGTTGTCCGTGGAGTTTAGGATGTAGGTAGGCAGCTGACCGGC
>JAUXEH010000262.1 GCA_030620655.1 Candidatus Aminicenantota bacterium
CCTCGTCGACAGAGATCCCGGCGGTCGCCTTGAGGGCTTCGATGGCGGCCTTCAAAAGCTCCCGGGTCTCGTCGTGTTTTCCCCACATCACAGTGGGAGGGCCTGTGATACCGTGTTTTTCCAGGAAAGGAAACAGGAGGTTCTCTTTGCGCAGGTAGTGTTTTTCCACATCCGTCAGGGCATTGATGTGCTGGTGTATCTCATCGAGGAGCGCCTTCAAAGCATCATCACTCCCGGCATGCCTGGCTTCCTCATACAGCCGTTCCAGGGCCTGGATCTCCTTTCTCAGGGCCCGGTTCTCTTCCTGGAAGGTGTGGGCCGGATGGCCGGGAGGCGCGATCTTGGCCTCGCTGAGGTCCAGCAGGCCTTCCAGGGCCTGCGTGTGGATGTCGCAGAGCTTGAGGACCTCTTCCTGCGGCAGGCCCTCAGATATCAGCTCCTGCTCGACCTCCACCACATCGTTGTAGGGCACCTTTCCCAGCAGCTTCACGAGCCGCTTTTTCACGGCCTCAGGCGCCGTTCCGTCATGGAGCTGCAGTATCATGTGCTTCAGAAGCTCTTTGCGCTTCTGGGCATTGTTTATCAGTTCACTCATTTACTCCTCCTGGTATGTTGTCATCGACACCATTTTAATGTCTGCGCAATCTGAAAACATTGACTTAGGTCAATAAAATTGGAATGTATGGAAGGGAAATCAAGCCGGCCGGAGCAACGATTATTCTTCGGTTCTATAGAGGCCTTCTCGCCCCCGTGCCCAATTCTCGTCTTGCCCACCATCTCCTACGCGATGTGCGGGCCTCAGGATAGACCTTTTTCTGGGCATGGTCTCTCTGGAAGATGGAAAGCCTGAAGAATATCATCGAGAGGATGGGGGCCTGGAGGATCCTCCTCAAAACACCGCTCCGGGCATTCTGCTTCCTGATGAACCGGAACCACCGCCTCAGGATATTCTTCCAGGAATAGAAATACATGTTCACGTTCCTGAATGCCGCGAACACATCATGAGCGGTCACCTTATTGGGCCGGAAAACCAGGTGGTCACCCTCATAGTGCGACAGGTCCCGGTCGATGAGGCGCCCCTCGGACTCGACTTTCTTGTGGAAGGGAGTCCCGGGGATCGGGATGGAGATAGAGAGCAGGATCGTGCTTGGGTCTATCTCGTCCAGCTGCCCGGGCAGGCTTTCATAGTATGAGGGCGTGTCCTCATCCAGCGCCAGCATCATGCCGGTGAATGTCAGGATCCCCCGCTCCTTCAATTTCTCGAACAGCTCTTTGTACTCCTCCACCTTGTTCTGCTTCTTGTGGACCGAGAGCAGGCTGGGCTCGTTCAGCGACTCCAGCCCGATAAACGCCATGCCGCAGCGGGCCTTGGCCAGGAGGTCCAGGAATTCGTCGTCATGGAGGCAGTCGAAGCTGAACTGGGTGCCCAGGCCCCACAGTTTGAGCTTGGCGATCTCCGTTAGGAGCTCCTTGGCGTAGCCCATGTCGCCTCCCAGGTTGTTGTCCAGGAGCATGGCCATCTTTCGCTTGTGGAACGGGAGCTTTTCCGTGGCGGTCAGGTCCCGGATGACATCCTCGATGGGACGCATGCGAAAAGGCTTGCGCTCTATGGTGAGCTGGCAGTAGGAGCAGCTGTATTTGCAGCCCCGCGTGGCTTCCGTGACCACCGGCACCGCGTACGCCGGTTCGATCAGGTCGTAGCGGGGAGGCGGGATGTTGTCCAGGGGCGGAGCGAAGGGGGCCTCATAGACCCTGTTCAGCCTGCCGTTCACCATGTCTTCCACCACGCGTGCCCACACAGGCTCGGCCTCCCCCACGACCACCGCATCCATGTGGGGGATGACCTTCTCCGGGAAGGTGGAGGCGTATTTCCCGCCCGCCACGACCGTCTTACCGAGCAGCTTGAATTTCCGGGCCACCTCGAAGGCATGAGGCGCACAGTAATCCATGAAGCTGAGGGCGATGAAATCCGCATCCGTGGTGTAATCAATGGGGCGGACCATCTCATGCAGAAGCTCCACCTCGACGATGGGGGGCGTCAACCCCGCCACCAGCGCTCCTGCCAGCGGCGGCGCCGGGGACCGGGCAAAATAGGCCTGGTTCTCACCGAGGTTTTGGAAAAGGACTATGATCTGTAATTTTGGTTTGCTCATTGGAGTACTCCTTTCTACCTTTCAACCTGCCGGCCATCATAGCCATGGCTTTGGCAGCCAGGCCGGGCAGAAGGCCTTGGATAAGGGTCAGGAGCCTGCCGCTCAAAGTGAGGACAAGCTCCGGTTTACCCCGTTCTATGGCTCGGATCACAGCGTCGGCCACGCGGGAGGGCGGGGCATACGGACCCTGCGGCCGGCGCCCCCCGCCCACATGCTTCTCCTTGGAGAAGAACTCGGTTTCCGTGTAGCCCGGATAGACCACCAGGACAGAGATCCCGGTGCCCGCCAGCTCGGCTCGCAGGCTCTGGCTGAAAACCGCCAGGGCGGCCTTGCTGGCGCCGTAGGCACCCAGATAGGGCATGCCGTGTTTGGACGCCACCGATGCGATGTTGACGATGAGGCCGCTCCGCTCTTTATGCATGTGCGGCAGGACCTCCATGATGCCGTTGATCGCTCCGTAGAAATTCACGGACAGGATCGATTGGATATCCGACACGGCCGTGTTCCATGTGTTCCCATACACACCTATCCCGGCGTTGTTGACCAGGATGTCGATCCCTCCCAGGAGGCGTGCGGCCTCTTCTATGAGGCGCCTGACACTCTTCCTGTCCGATACATCGCAGAGGATGGCGGAAGGACCGGGAGCCTGGGGGAAGAGCCTGTGGATTTCCGCGGCG
The DNA here is from genome assembly GCA_030620655.1 of Candidatus Aminicenantota bacterium. Taxonomy (GTDB): domain Bacteria; phylum Acidobacteriota; class Aminicenantia; order Aminicenantales; family Aminicenantaceae; genus JAUXEH01. The sequence goes on from JAUXEH010000262.1 coordinate 2,831, forward strand.
GTTTCCCGCAGCCGGCGGGCCCGCCGGGCGGCCATCACCACCCGGGCCCCTCGCGCGGCAAACGCGAGAGCGAGCGCCCTACCGATCCCGGAGGACGCGCCTGTGATCAGGACCCCCTTCCCCCGAATTTCCATCATGATATCCTCCGCGTCTATGGAGTCTGAGGGAGTGCCAGTTTGCCCCTGTTCTTCCAGATCGAAAGAACCAGGAACGACCCAAACCCCAGGCACATCGCGTTGATGAAGATGTTCAGGACGGCCTCTCCCGAACCCAGAAGATAGATTCCCTGCTGCAGGTTGAAGGACACATCCAGGAGCCCCAGAAAGATGAGTACGGCCCCGCCCATGAGGGAAAACACATAGCCATACAGCCGTTTCTTGAGCAGCCCGAACCCGCCGATGCTTAACATGGCCGCCAGAAAGAGATCAGCCACGGGGAACGCCGACTCAAAGGCCGTGCAGATCTCCTTCAACCGCACATCTGCGATGGTCACCATGTCGGTGGAAAAATATGCCGTCCAGAAGGCGATGATCCCCAGGGCCACGCCCAATTCCATGAGCGCCACAGCCGGGCGGGTCTTTTTAAGGGAGGCCAGCGCGTTATCGAATCTGCTCAAGATCCGAAAGCTCATTCCGGTCGAGATAGTATAGATCATTTTCCTTTACCTCCTCTCTCATTTTTTTCATGGCCATCTCTCCTGTCAGGCTATCCCGGACTCCTGAGCGATCTGAACCAGCCGCTTTATGTAGGCCTGCGGATCGGAGCCGGCCTGTTCCGACAGGTTCCTTATCGCGGCCGTATCCAGAGGTGTGGCACCGCCGTTACCCTGGATGCTCACTCCCTGACCTTCGCAGACCTCCCCGATCTTGAGGGGTGTCCAGCCTGTCTCGGCGGCCGCCGAGAGAAAGGGCCGCTCCCGCTGGGGACTGACCGTGAAAACCAGCTCGAACTCGCCGTGGATCCCGGCCAGGACCAGCCAGGCGGGGATTCCTTGCGCGCGGCAGACCCGGTAGGCGATGGGGTGCAGGATCGCGGCCCAATCGCCGTACAGGACAAACCGGCGGCGGTTGAGCCGCATAAGTGTGTCTATGGTGTGAATGACGCCGTCGCTGGTATCCATGCAGCTGGAAGCGAACTCCCTGATGATCCGGCCCTCTTTTATCCTGGCGACCGGTTTGTAGAAGGATCGGGCCGGGAGGAACCTCATCCTGCCGAGCTTCAGGAACGCATACACGTTTCCGAGCCCGGCCCGCGATGTCATGTAGAGGCTGTCATGGGCCCGGGCGCCCTTGCGGGTCAGGACGGACTGTTTGGGGACCAGCCCCACCGCACAGCCGGAAAGAAGGAGCTCCCCTCCCTGATTGGTGTCGCCGCCCAGGACAAACGTGCCCAGCTTATTGCACGCATCCGACACGCCCCGAGCCAGCTTGGCCGCGAATCGGGAATCGCCATTCATGGGGTAGGAGATCGAAAGGAGCAGGCCCAGGGGATCCGCTCCCACGGCCGCCAGGTCTGAAAAATTGACCATGGCCAGCATCCAGCCCATGAAGTAGGGATCGTCGTACAGCCCGCTGCTGATCTCCTCCACAAGGGCATCTGTGGTGACAGCCAGATAGTGGGGGGAACCTCCGCCCAGATCGACGATCTCGGCATCCGCTTCGTGGATCCGGCCGATCTTGTGGGGAGCCGTCTTGAAATGCGCCGCGATCATGTCGATCGTTCTGTTTTCCAGAATCGTGTCCATCATTGGCACACCCTCAATGCCTCGCGGATCAGCTTGATCTTGACATGCCGCGCGAGAGTGACCTCGCC
>JAUXEH010000077.1 GCA_030620655.1 Candidatus Aminicenantota bacterium
CCCCAAGAAAGCCAGCCGTTCCGATTCGGGGTGATGGGCGATGGCGAAGACTTCGAAATACATGTAGCTCAGGGTTACCAGGGTCAGCGCGACATAGATGATGAGGGAGTCCACCGGGGTCGTGGCATAGGCCTTGGGCCTGAGGATGAAACGCCGGAATGCGAAAAACAGGACACCGACCAGCACCAGGACGGCGAAGACATCGACCATCAGAGAGAAGAACAGGCCGAAACCGGTATCGCCGAAAAGATAAAAATCCGGGAAAAAGCCCTCCAGGGTATGGTTGAGAGTCATGGTGTCGAAGGTCAGAGCCCCGTAGAAAATGAAGACATGCATGAAACCGGAGAATACCCGTTCGTTTTTCAAAGTGCATAGCTGCAGCAGGATCTTGGAGAGTGCCGAACCGAGCCTCCGGCCCAGATGCCGGAACCTCTTATCGGGTAGTCCCGATCTTATGATCCGGATGCGGTGGATCACCGGGACGAAAAAGCCGACAAGGGTGAGGAGTATGATCAGGGCGAAGATCCCCTTTCCCAATGAAGACAGCATGTTTCCTCCTTTACGGGGCCGGCCGTTTCCGGACGATCAGGCCTCAGAACTCATAGGCCAGGCCCAAACGGAATATCCGGGGAGACTGGATCTCAGTGGCATAGCGCTCGGGATATTCGGGCCCTGTCCACTCGTTTTCCGCGGTCGTCAGGCTGCGGTTCATGATGTTGAAGCCGTCCAGGATGATCCTCAACCTGGATGCGCTTCCGAAGCGCAGGATCTTCTCGACCCTCACGTCCATGGTGTTGTTGTATTCGTACCGGGAAGCTCCCCGGGGATTGGCTTGGATGTAGAAGGGGCCCTGATTGAAGCCCTCGATGATGATCTTGCGGGCGAAAGGCTGCCCGTCGTAGTATTTGATGACCAGACCCAGCCGGATGTCGTAGGGCGCCAGGTAATTGATCCCGAGGCGGGCCGTATATGCCCGGTCGAACCGGACCCTTCCTCTCGCGTTGATCAGGTTGTTCGGGTTGTAGAAAAGGCCGCCGACCACCCCGTCGTCATTCTCGTATTCCGTGTTCCCTGGGTTGGTGTGGCCGTCCGCCTGGATCGCGGTCAGGGACAGGAAAAAGGTGAACCTCTCGCCGAACCGTTTAACCAGGTTGAGGTCGGCGCCGAAGTAGACCGTATTGCGTGTCTCGGGCTCAACATTCGTGAGCAGGTACGCGTCCTGGCCCAGGGTCTCGGGATCCTGGTTGAAGACCGTGAAGATGAGGTCGTCGTAGGTGTTGGGAATCCGGTCATCACCCGAGTCGATGTGGTATTCGGGTGTGTAGGTATTGAAGGGGACCCCGACATTCAGGTTGCGGACCAAGTACCGGGTGTTGCGCGTGAAGCCGGAGAGGACGAAGGACCAGCTCTTTCCGAAACCGGCACTGTAGCTGATGCTGATCTCGTCTGTGCGGGGCCGCTCGATCCCGGGGTCGATGCGGCTGAAATAGGGGCCTTCCCGTCTGAGCAGCCGGCCGGCCTCACCGTCCTGGTACCTGCCGTCCTGGTTGGCGTCGTCCCAGTCGAAAGCCAGGCCCGACAGGGCATGCGGATTGCCGCAGGTGAGATAGGACAGGGGGAGAGAGTAATAATAGCGGGCATAGGATATCTTGAGGGCCGTGGTCCGGCTCCTGGTGAGGGGGATGCTGACTCCCATTCGGGGAGCAAGGTTGAGCCAACCGATCTCTCCCTCTGCTTCCGGGGCAGGCCCCTGACCGGGGATCGGGGCAGAGAAGGCGTCGTCCCGATCGGGGACCCAGGCCTTGCTTCCGCTCAGGTTCAGGCCGGCGTAGACAGAGAAGAGGCCTGGAAACACCATGCTGTCCTGGACGAACAGGTTCCAACGCCGTCCGGATTCGTAGTGCTTCAGCGGCGTGTTGTAGAAAACCACCTCCTGGGAGCGCTCTTCATGGAAGCGCAGGTGTGTATCCTCCCAGATCTCCTTTTGAGAGCCGGCCGAAGTGCTCTGCCAGAACAGGCCGTACTGCAGGCGGTGCCGCGCTCCCAGCACAGATTCCAGCCAGAGGTCCCCCTTGAGGTCGAGCGTGAGAGACCGTCTCCGGTCCTCTGATGCCAGGGGAGCGGCGCCGGTGGGAGTTCTCAGGAAGATATCCACACCGTGGGGACCGGGGATGTCCTCCTGGAACTCGGATCGGATGTCTGCCTGGGCAAAGCCCAACCCCAGGCGGAGGGAATGGTTGGGGCGCAGGCGTGTGTCCCAGAGGAGCTGGGCCGCGTTGAACAGTTCGTTCCTGTTGTTCGTGGCGGAAAACGGTACCCCGCGCTGCGCGCCGTAGGAGTCGTGGGCCAACTTCTGGCCGGTCCAGAGGAAGCGCAGCCGGCCGCTGCCGGTGAGACAGGTGAGACCGAGGGTCCCGGACAGCAGGCGGGAGCGGTCGTATTCCTTGAATTCCGCGATGTCGCGGGAGAGGTCGAAAGCCGAGATAGAAGAAAAAAAGTGGAGCTTCCGGGGGATCAGGGGCCCGGAGACACGGGCGTTCCCGTCCAGCATGTAATGAAAACCGCTGCTCTCGGAAAGGCCTTCCTTCTCGAGCTGCGGGGTGATGTTGGATGCCTGCAGGCTGTGGTTGAGATAAAAGGCCGAAACACCGCCGTGGAACGTGTCTCCTCCTTCCGGAGTTATGAAGTTGAAGATTCCTCCCGGGGATACCGCAGAGGAGGGAAGTCCCCCGTTGATGAGCTGTGTGTAGTCCAGGCTGTAAAAATCAGGGTAGAGGAGGGGGCGCCCTGTCCAGTACGGATCTGTTATGTCCATGCCGTTGAGCCGATAAGAGCTCTGGGTCCAGGAGGTCCCGCCTCGGGCGCTGAACAGGGCCGGGAGCCCGCTGTACAGCCCGCCCACATCGATCCGGTTGGAGGTGGCGGAGAGATCCAGGTTTTCCACCAGGGCCCAGGGGTTGTGTGCCACGGGAAGGCCCTGGATCATGGCTCTGTCCAGTATGGTCTGGTGGGTGTTCCAGGTGTGATCCACGGCCACCCGATGGGATGTCGAGGGCTGTTCGCTCTGAGAGGGGCTGAGGGAAATCCTTAGGTGGAGGGTTGCTCCGGGATCCAGGAAAATGTCGTCACAGGAATAGGACCAGTATCCTCTGTGCTCGATCAGGAGCGTGTAGCGACCGGGTGAAAGCCCGGTGATCTGGAAAGCTCCATCCTCGGAGGATTCAATGCGGAGGGAGCGGGGATTCGCGTATGGCTGGAGGCTCAAGCGCACCCCCCCCAGAGCTACGCCCTCGGTGGAATGCACCGATCCCCACAGGGCGGCGTGTTCAAATCCAGCAAGATGCGCAGGGAGGGCCAGGAGGCCAAGGAAGAGAAACGGAAGCACACCGGCGGAGAGCTGGGCGGTGCGCTTGTTCAGGACGGGTCTCCTTTCGTCGTGGAATTCCCCCTATATATGACCGTTTTAGCCATGGGTGTCAAGCTCTAGAGGTGGGATGGCGAGTTCTTAAAACGGGTTTGCACGCGGAGGGAAACATACTATAATAATCATACACGACCGGAGAGGACAGCATGAAGCAAAGCTACGACATCGCTATACTTGGAGCCGGACCGGGCGGGTATGTCGCCGCCATCCGAGCAGCCCAACTCGGCAAGACCGTGGTCTTGATCGAGAAAGACCGTGTAGGGGGGACCTGCATGAACCGGGGCTGCATCCCGGCCAAACACCTGCTGCACGAGACGCGGCGCTTCGCAGACGTGCGCCGTAATCCCTTTCTCTCAGGCCCCACCTCCGATGTCGGCTGCGACTGGCCTGCGGTCCAAGCGGAAAAGCGGAAGCGCGTCGACCGCCTAGTCAGCGGGATCGAATTTCTTCTGCAGGAAAACGGCGTTTCCTTGGTGCGGGGCAGGGGTTCTTACAGAACCGAGCGCCAGATCGAGGTCGAACAGCCCGAGGGCATACACGTCCTGGAGGCGGAACACATCGTCCTGGCAAACGGGAGCCGCCCTACGGTCCTGCCTTTCCTGAAGCCGGATGGGGAACGCATCATCACCAGCCGCGAAGCCCTGGAACTCGAGGACATACCCCGGCGGCTGTTGATCGTGGGCGCCGGCGCCATCGGGCTCGAGATGGGAACCATCTACCGGCGCCTGGGGAGCGCAGTGACGGTGCTGGAGATCCTGCCCCAGATCCTGCCGGGAGCGGACCTGAGCCTGGCACGCAGGCTGCAGCGCATGCTGAAAGGCCAGGGCCTGGACATCCGCCTCGGCATGCGGATCGAGAGTGCGGAGATAGGGGAAGACGGGATAATCGTGAAAGGTACCTGCCTCAAGGACGGGGAGGCCTTTTCGTTCCCAGCGGACAGGGTGCTGCTGGCGGCCGGCCGGCAGGCTGAAACGGCGGGCTGCGAGCATAGCGCGCTGCAAAGGGAAGACGACGGCTGGCTGCGTGTCAATGACTCATGGCAAACGGACGTTCCGGGAGTATTCGCCATCGGGGACCTGAGCGGAGGCAAACTTCTGGCGCATAAAGCCTCCCATGAGGCGGTCCTCACAGTTGAGAACATCGCCGGTGCCAAACACACCCGTCACAGCCTGGTCGTGCCCATGGCCGTCTACACAGACCCGGAGTTCGCTTCCGTGGGCCTGACCGAGGCTGAAGCCCGGGAACAATTAGGCGATGGGATCAAAACCGGGACATTCAGCCTTCAGGCCAACGGCCGAGCCCTGACCATGGGCGAACAGGAAGGGATGGTCAAGGTGATCGCCGACCGGGATGACCGCGTGAAGGGGGCCCACATACTGGCCCCCTATGCCTCTGAGTTGATCGCCGAGATGACGCTGGCAGTCACACACGGGCTGACTCTTTCCGATGTCGCCGACTCCGTGCACATCCATCCCACTCTTTCCGAAGCTGTCATGGAAGCCGCGCTTCATGCCCGGCGCCGGGCCATCCACGCCCTCAACCTCTGAATCTGCCGGTTCATTTGATGTAGCCCAGAGACTTAAGCATCTCTATGCTCTCGGGGTCCAGCTCCACTTCTTTCTTGGTACGGCCGATCTCACCGGCCCGGCTCATGACCTCCCGGGTTAGTTTCCGGACGGCTGCGTCTTCCTGGAATAATGAATAGACATCCTGGGTCTCGGCCCGGTTCTTCCCGATGTGATAGAGCTGGATCTGCCGGGTGGAGGGTGTGAAAATCAGGTGCCAGGGATCCTGCAGGGCACCGAAGCGGTCCTGGTACGCTTCAGGCCGGTATGTCTCCTGGAAAAGGAAGCGGGTCTGGATATGAGTCTGTTCAGGTAGAGTATGCCCGGAGTAAAAGGATGGGATCTTCCATCCCATCTTTGTCATCAGGGTCGGGGCGATGTCCATGAGGCTGACCAGGTTATGCACCCGGGTAGGACCGGAATCCGACTCGGGATCGTATACGATCAGAGGGACCTTCAGATAGAGGTTCCGCAGATAGTGGATATGACCGAAGTAGCCCTCGCGGTTTTCTCCCAGGTGCTCTCCCAGTCCCTCACCATGGTCTCCCACCAATATCACCATGGTCTTCTCCTGAAGGCCCAGAGATATAAGCTTCTCTTTCAATCGGCCGATCTCGCTGTCCAGGTATTCCACCTCGCGGCGGTAGCCCAGGGCCATCTCGGATGGGAAAAGGTTGAGATTTGCCTGGGCCGTTAGGATCAACTCCCGGGCCGGGCCCGGATTCCGGACGATGATGACTGCTCTCTCGCGGAATGCGAGGATCCGTCCTTTCCCCCTCTCCAGCATGGCGCCTTCTTCGATCGTGATATCCAGGTCCCCGCTGTCTTCAAATTCGATGTCATTCATGCTGACCCGGTAATCGTCCCTGGCGATAGGGAAGGGCTGGAGGCTCTCGAAAATGATCCGGTTTGCTCCCGGTTCGAGGTCGAATTTCAGCTTGAGGTCCTCCCGTTTCTGCACACAGATCTCGCGCAGGACCTCTCCCCGGAAGCGGATGCGCAGGTCCGGACCCAGGGTGGGAGGGGCATACGGGTCATGAGGATCCGAGTAGTGGACCCACACGAAGAACCGGCTGCCCCGATTGTGTTCCAACCAGGGCAGCACCCGGTCGTTCACCTCACGCGCGGACCGGTACCACCGCCGTGCATGCGACTCGTCCCAAAATTCCTCGAAACCGTCATCCAGATTGAAGCGCGCCTGCAAGACGCCCAGGGAAACAAAGGCTGCGGTGCGGGCTCCCCGGCGCCTGAAGACCTCAGCCAGGGAGACCCAGGACGGATCCGGGCTGAAGACTTGCCCGTTGTTGTAGATTTGGAGCCGGTGGGGAGGGAGCGAATAGAAAAGGGCGGCATGGGCCGGGAAGGTGATCGGGATGGGCGAGAAGGCATTGGTGTACAGGGTACCCTGCGCGGCGAAGCTGTCGATATGAGGGGTCTGTGCTCTGCCCTCGCCGTACGCGCCGATAAAATCCGCCCTCTGCGTGTCGAGAGTGATCAAAAGGACGTTTTGACCGGGAGGAGAGCCGGGCCCTTTCCCGCAGGCTGGGAAAAGGCAGAGGAAGAGAGGAATCCCTGCCCGGACGATCTTGCAAAAGCGTCTCCAGTATTTCATCGCAAATAAGCCTGAGAAGCTACGGTGCTCGGGTCGCTACCGGAGATATCCCAGCGCCTTGAGCCGTTCTTCCAGCTCCTTGTTCATGCGGATCCGTTCCCCTCCCAGCTCGAGTTTATCCTTTGACCGGTAGTACTCATCCAAGAAGCGCAGCACCTCCTCCCGGATCCTCTGCGCTCGAGGGGAGATATCGGTCCTCTCGTGTGGGTCCTGGCCCAGGTTGAAGGTCTCCACGGTTTCGGGGCCTTCATCGGATCTATGGAAGATAAACTTCAGCTTCCCCCGGTTGGTGGCGATCATGACAGGGCACGGTTTTGGCATGTTCTTATGAGCCAGGTCACTGATAAAGATCCGATCCGTGGTGTCCGCACCCGAGAGGAGCGGGAGCAGGCTGAGGCCTTCGACCGCCCCCCGGACGTAAGGGATATCCAGTACGTCCAGCACCGTGGGCAGGATATCGATGATACGGACCATGGAGTCCACCCTGCGGCCGGTGTTCTCGGATCCCGGGAATTTGATGAGGAGCGGGACCCGGATCGCTTCATCATACAGTGTCTGGCCGTGCAGCCAGCCCCCATGCTCGTCGAATTCTTCTCCATGATCGGAAGTGATGATCAGCAGCGTGTTGTCATAGATCTCCAGTTCTTTGAGCTGGGTTACTAGGGGCATGAGCAGTTTTTCGTCCGTATAGCGGATCTCACCGTCATACAGGGCCACGATGTTGGCCCGCTCCTGGGGTGAAAAGACGCGGTCCATGCCCTGCTCGTCCAGCAAGGCATGCAGGGCCAATCCCGACCAGGGCGCGTCCTCATCTTCCCGGAACATAGAGTTATAGGGGTCCGGGCAGACATAGGGATCATGAATCTGATAGGTGTGCAGGAATAGGAAAAAGGGTTTGTCGCGGTTGTTTTCGATCCAGCGGGAGGTCACTTCGAACAGCCTCTCCACCTCATCCTTGCCTTGTGGCTGTTTATGTCCTTTAGTGGGGTTGTCATACCAGTCGAACCCCTTGGCGAAACCGTAGGTGGAGCTCACATATCCTCCGGCCGTGAAGCCGTAAGTCAGGTATCCCCGGTTTTTCAAGTATACGGCCAGGGAGGGAATTGCGCTGTTGATCTTCTGGTCGTTGAAGTAGACCTGGTGGCTGGCGGTGTTCAGAGAAAACAGCATGGAGAGGTGAGAGGGAAGGGTCCAGGGGCTCTGTGCGTAGACATTTTCGAACAGTGTGCTGTCTTCCGCCAGCGTGTCTAGGAACGGGCTCGTTGCCCGGGTGTATCCATAGCATCCCAGATGGTCGGCCCGGAGCGTGTCCAGAGAGATCAGGATGACATTGGGAGTGCTTTCGGCGTCGCGCTGAAAGACGATGGGATTCGCCCAGTACGCCAGTCCGGCCGGCGGGTCGCCGGTCGGGCTGGGATCATCGGAACCCGGCTCCGTTTCGAAGCTCAGCGCGATCGTTTGACCCGCGAAGGGAGAAAGGTCGACACGAGCTGCGCGGATCTGATCGCGCAGGGGACCGGAGACCCGAGTGGCCATCTGTTCGTGGAGGAGGTGAGTCCGGCCCCTAGTTTCGGCCTTGACCCGGAACCGGACGCGCTGGCCCTCCGGGCTGCCGCGGAATGCGAAGATGCCGCTTCCGAATTCCAGGACTCCGGAAGGAGGGACCCGCAGCTCGAACACGAACCGGCTGGGGGGGGGTGCCATGAGTGCGCCCAGTGTTAAATCTTCCAGTATCAATTCCTTCTTGATGTTCTGGGGATTGACCGGCTGATCAGAGGCGTGCGATATGTATTCATGTTTGATGCGGTATATCTCGACCAGGGGATGTCTTTCCCCTGCAGCATCCAGTTCTGTTCGGTATCTGGCGGAAATGACGCGGTCCGGGAATCCCGGCTGCCGTTCGAAGGGTACGAAGAACAGGAGCACATCATTCCGAGATAGGACCCGGATCCGGAAGATCAACAGCCGGGGCGGAGTGGGGCGCCGCGTTTCCGGTTCTTGTGCCAGTCGAGGATGCAGGGTGATCCTGTGGCTGCCTGGCGCGCCCTGATAGGGAAAGAGGGAGACGGAAGCGTCGTGGCCTACGGCTTGTTTCTCGATAAATTCGTCATCGACATAGAGAGCCATCTCCAGGGGATGCCAGTTGTTGCGTGCCGAGATCTCGAACTCAACCGGGGCCCCCGGCAAAACCACGTCGAATGTGAAGGAATCGTCCGTCTCCAGGACCAGGCGTCCGAGATCTTTTCTGTAGTTTTCGTCATAGCTCAGGTCGATCTCGCGGTGGGTCTTGGCCCATTTCCAGGCTTCGGACTCCTGCTGCTCTTCTTCCAAGAAGGGAATGGGACGCCCGTCAACCAGGACCTCCATGCCTTGAGGCGCCTGGTTTTCAGTCGATCCCAGGAGAGACTTTCCGGTGGTTGCCGCCCACACCTTGCGCCGTGCGGTGGACAACTCGGGGATGAAATGAAGGCGTCCGCTCAGGTCCTCTTCCACCACGGGGAAACGCTCCAGGATATCGGAGAATGGCGTGGCCTTCAGGTTCTCCACCTCCAGATGGTCCATCAGGTGGAGGACCCCGTCCCGTTCAAAGTCATGATCCCGGATACCCCCTGGCCTACACTGCAGGGAAAGCAGGATCAAGGACAGGCTGAGGAAGGCGAATAGGCCCGCTCCAGGATGCTCTTTCATGCCTCGATATTATTTCTACAATCCCGAATAATGTCAACCGGGCCAGGGGAGGAACCCTGGTCAGGATAGGATGTGACGCCTCGAGGACAGGAACACACAGTATCCGGGAGATCCACCGGCTTGACTCATTATTTGCTAGTTGCTATGCTTTTGACGCAGTAGCTAAAATAAACAACAAGCAATTAAATGCACCAAATGTTACGTTGATGATCCTGATACCCAGAGATTTTATTGTGAGGGTGGTATACAACTGATTCCTGCTGAGGAGATTTCTGCACACTCACTGAGACTCTCAAAGCACCAATGAGGAACTTACTGTAGGCTCCGAATTTGCTGGGAGATACTGGGAGATATAAGAAGGGATGCTAGATATTTGACCTCGCTGAGAAGAATTCTAAAGCTAATAATCAAAAGGTTAAAGATTCATATAAGAGCAAAAAAATGGGAAAAAAAATTAAAGCAGCAACTATTGCTAAAAAAGAGGTAAAAAAATACAAAACAGCTGCTATCAATTACCCTAAACGAATAGAGCCGTGGAGCCATGATTATCTGTATACAAAACCTTTTGATAATGCCGGGCATAAGGACTATTCTGCTCAATTCTTTTATCACTTTGCCAACATATTAAAAATATTAGAGCTGCCGCAGAAGGCTAAGATTTTAGATGTTGCCTGCGGTCCTGGATGGCTTTGTGAATTTTTAGGACGTTCAGGCTATGATGTGACTGGGATTGATATCAGCCCCGATATGATTGAAATTGCTGAAGAGAGAATAGAAGCTATCAAGTTTGGTCCTCAAAAATATAACTTTCTTCAAATTAAATTTCTTGTCGGAGATGCTGAGACCACAGATTTGGAAAGTGAACTTTATCATGCTGTAATTTTCTATGATAGTTTGCACCATTTCACTGAACCACTCGCAGTTCTCGAGCGTGTGTTGGCATCTCTTAAATCGGGAGGAATATTATATATTCAGGAAGGTATTAAGCCTGCACCAGGATCAGAGGAAGAGCAAAATTTGATCAAAGTAATGAACCAATTTGGAACGCTTGAAAAACCATTCGACCAGCCTGAATTGTTCGGTATTCTTAAAAAAGCTGGATTTGTGAATATACAAGCCTATGAGTTCGTTAATCTTATCGTAAAACGACAGGAGGGAGAAATTATACCTTCTCTGAGAGACTCAATGGTACCAATGACAAATACAGTTGTTGCTCGTAAGCTTGGAAACCTATATGACAGCCAGTTCCCTCGCCAGTTAAAGGCAAGAATATCAATCGACAAAGAATCAATTCCCCAAATAGTGCTCGCTGGTGCAGTTCTGCAATTGGAAGTGTCACTCAAGAACGAAGGTGATACATTGTGGTTATCTGATCCAAATTCCACAACTGGTTTTGTTACTATTGGTACAAAGTTACTGGACGAAAGAAGGCAATTCCTATCGGATGCTTTAGAGAGGAGCAATTTACCCCATAACGTGTCTCCTGGCCAGACGGTTGCTCTAGCTCATCGTTTTACCGCACCGACAAAGCCCGGACTATATTGGATAAAGCTGGATTTAGTAGACGAGCAGATTGCCTGGTTTGAAGATGAGGGTTCGCAACCACTAATATTTTCTATCCAAGTTCGGTAGTGATATCTTAACCTGGACTATTCATAAAAAATGTCGATACTTGATTCAACAAAAGCAATATCATTCATTTACACTATTTTTCCAGTAAATCACTTTAACATTTCCGTTTTCAATGTGTTTTCTATTAA
>JAUXEH010000214.1 GCA_030620655.1 Candidatus Aminicenantota bacterium
CACCAACACCATGGTCTCGATTACCCAGATCAACCGGAAGGTCGAATACGAACGGGCCGTTTCCACGGCTTTTGTCCATGATTTTTTCAATGTGCTTTCTGTGCTGGTCCTTTTCCCTCTTCAGTACTTCACGAATTTCCTGGGCCTGGCCGCGACCTTTATAGGGGAGAAGTTCCAGAACATCGGCGGATTGGATTTCTTGAGCCCGGTCAAAGCTTTGACCAAACCGCTGGTCGAGGTGCTGCACAGCATTATCGGGGACCATCCCTGGATCTTGTTTATCATTTCCCTGGCCTGCCTGCTGTTCGCTCTGACCCGAATGGTGAAGGCCTTAAAGGTCCTGGTCGTGACCAAGGCCGAGGCCTGGTTCGACCGCTACCTGTTCAAGACCGCCCCCCGGGCATTCCTGGTGGGGCTCCTGCTAACGGCCATGGTCCAGAGCAGCTCCATCACCACCTCCCTGGCGGTCCCCATGGCGGCCGGCGGGCTTCTCACACTGGCCCAGGTTTTTCCCTACACCCTGGGGGCCAACATCGGGACCACCGTTACGGCCATGCTGGCGGCGTTGGTGACCGGAAATCTCTCTGCGATCATCGTGGCCTTCTCACACCTGCTGTTCAATGTCTCGGGTATTCTGATTTGGTGGCCTCTGAGGCTCGTCCCCCTCACGATCGCGGAAAAATTTGCACGGGTTTCTGTGAAATATAAATATCTCCCCATCGTTTACATTATCGTGGTTTTCTTCCTCATTCCCTTACTTTTTATCTCACTGCTAAGATAGAAGGAGTTTCGCATGTTTAAGAAATGGCTGGCAATATTCAGGAAGGACACGTTGATGGACCGGGCCTATAAGCGCTCGTTCAAGATGCTGGATATCACGCTCGACATGTTCCGTGAGGCACGGGAATCCCTGCGCAACCGCGATGACAGCGAGATCGACCTCAAGATCAAAGAGAGAGACAAGCAGGTCAACTCCTATGAGCGCGAAGTCCGGCGCATGGTGTTCAACCACTTGGCCGTCCAGGGGACCATCGAACTTCCGTCCGGTCTAGCCCTGGTGAGCATCATCATCGACATCGAACGCATCGGCGACTACACCAAGAACATGGTGGAGCTGGCGCTCGATCACCCCGGCAGGCTGCACGGCGGACAGTTCGAGGAGGACCTGAAGCGGATGGAAGAAGCGGTCGAGGACAATTTCATCACCACCAAAAAGTGTTTTGCCGATGAGGATACAGCACTCGCCCTGGCGCTCCTGGAAAAATACGCCTGGGTCAACGATGCCTGCGACGACCGTGTGAAGGATGTCGTGCAGGAGAAAGACCAGTCGATCCGTCCGGGTGACGCGGCGGCCATGACCCTCTACATCCGCTTTTTGAAGCGTGTCAATTCGCACCTGCGCAACATCACCACCAGTGTTGTCAATCCCTTCGACCGGATCGGCTTCAATCCCAAGAAGAAGTAGACCTTGCTTTCTCTTAAAGCGGCCGCTACGTGTCGTCCCGGAAGTTGAAGCCGTACTTGATGGCGGCCAGGTTCTTCTCCACGAACTTGGGAGGGAGCAGGTCCTCGATGTTGAGCAGCATGATGTTCACGCCGATGTAGCGCAGGATGCGGCCCAGGGCGATCATGTTGATGTAGATCTTGCTTCCGAACTTGGTGACGGCCACATCCTGGAACCCGTAGTGGGCTCCACCCCTGCTCTGGATGCTGCACTCCAGGCTTTTGGTGCCGCACAGGCTCTCGTCGATCACCAGGTCGCGGGCCGGGAACCAGTCGCGGGTGCGGGTGAACTTGATGAGGACATCCGCCTCGTCGATGATGGGGTTGTCGATGGGATTGTCGGAGTAGGTCAGGTCGGCGCTTATGGTCCCGCCGCGCACGGCCGAATCGTACTCCAGGTTGAGGGACACCTCGTTTCCCAATTGGGAGAGGATAGAGGCCAGGGTGTAGGACATGAGCTTGACTCCCTGTCCGGCTTCCCCGATGATCTTTATGGTCTTGACCTTGTCCTCGGCCGCGCATGTGCCGATGTATTTGTAGATGTTGCGGATCTTGAACCCGAACATGCTTTTTTTGATCAGCACGCCTTTCTTGAAGCCAAGCTTCTGGCAGAAGTTGAGGAACCGGTTGTTCTCTGCATAGGCGTACATCTCGATCTTGTAGCAGCCCTTGCGGACCAGGTCTCCCTCGGTTTGGGACAGCAGCATTTTGACTGCCCCTTTCCCCCGGTACGCCTTTTCCACGTAGATCCAGTAGATGGTGAACACGTTGTGGAACAGCCATCCAAACAGAAAGCCCACGATCTTGCGGTCGGCGCTCACCACATACAGTTTGGTCTGTTCCTCGCCGCACATCTCCTTGAGGCCCTCCTTGGTGTAGTTGGCCTTGAGGATGCGCCGGACCTTTTCGGATTCCCCGGAATAGATCTCGTCGATCAGCCGGCCCATCAGCGTGTTGATTCGGGGGCAGTCCGCGGGTCTCCCTTCTCTAATCTTCATTTTTCATGATCCCCAGTTCATCGGGCTTGAGCGGCCCATCCGGATCGGGATTGATCCTGTAGCCCGTCCTGATCTTGTCCATCATCTCGAACGGGCTCTTGAATCCCAGCCGGCGCCCGTGGTTCTCGATGCAGTAGGAGATGGTGTCCACGAAGGCGAAGCCCTTCCACTCTATGGCCTGCTGGATGCATTTCTGGAGGTGGTTGATCCGGAAGGTTGAGCCGCGCGCGTAGAAATGGCGGGTATTGGAGGTGATCAGGCCCTGCAGGTTGATGGGATAGTAATCGCTTCCTTTCAGGCTGGTCAGGGTCTTGGCCCCCCGTTGGGAGGTGGGGGCCATCTGGCCCCCTGTCATGCCGTAGATCTCGTTGTCGATGCAGATCACGGTCAGGTCGATGTCCCGGCGCGCCGAATGGATGAGGTGATTGCCGCCGATTCCGGCCAGGTCCCCGTCTCCGCTGAACACCAGCACCTTGAGCTCTGGGTTGCCCCGCTTGATGCCCTCTGCCACGGGCAGGGCCCGGCCGTGTGTGGCATGCACGCTGTCCAGGTTGAAGTAGCCGGCGGCCCGGCCGCTGCATCCGATGCCCGACACCACGACCAGGTTCTTCCGGGGCACACCCATCTTCTCCAGGGTGAATGTCAGCTGCTTGAACACGATCCCGATGGAGCAGCCGGCGCACCAGGTGGAAGGCATGCGCTC
Organism: Candidatus Aminicenantota bacterium; assembly: GCA_030620655.1. Taxonomy (GTDB): domain Bacteria; phylum Acidobacteriota; class Aminicenantia; order Aminicenantales; family Aminicenantaceae; genus JAUXEH01. The sequence continues at coordinate 3,205 of JAUXEH010000214.1, forward strand.
CCATTTGATGTAATCTTTATAGTGCATCGAGCTTCTCTTTGATTTCATTCAGGCGGATGGTGCCGCCCAGGATGGGCAGGCTCTCGACCTTGCGCATGAGCGTCTTCTGCACCTCGCCCTGATACTGCCCGTCGTTCATCTCGATCACGATGATCCGCTCGTGCTTGGCAGCGGCTTCCGCCAATTCCTCTTCCAGGACCGGATACATGGTGATGGGATTGAATATGGAGAATCGGGTCTTCAGGGAAGAGATGACGCGGGCCGTGATGCCATAGGCGATGAGCAGAGTGTCGGACTCCGGGTTTTCAAAATAGGTGTAGAATCGGTATTTGTCCGCGGTCTTCTGCATCTTGGTCTTTATGCGCTGGAACCACTCGCGGTAGTAGGCCGTGTCCTTGGTGCGGGGGATGCCGTCTTTTTCCAGCAGGCCCGTGAAGTGGCGCCGCCCCGTTCCCAGGGGCTTGAAGGACCGGGGCTTGAGGTCGAACTCGACCCGGGACAGGTCCACCGTCTCCGACAGGTGGGCCAGGTAGCCGTCCAGCAGCAGGACCACCGGGCTGCGGGACTCTTCGGCCGCGTTGAAGGCCTCTATGGTGTAGCGGTAACACTCGGCGATGGTGCAGGGGTAGAAGACGATGGGGAAGTAATCCCCGTGGCTTCCGTGGCGGGCCTGGATGATGTCGCCCTGGGCCGGCAGGGTGGGCATCCCAGTGCTGGGGCCGACGCGCTGGACGTTGACCACCACCATGGGCACCTCCATCATGTGCGCCAGCCCGATCCCTTCCTGCTTGAGGGACATGCCCGGGCCCGAGGTGGAGGTCATGACCTTGCACCCGGCCAGGCTGGCCCCGATGGCGAGGTGGATGGAGGCGATCTCGTCCTCCGCATGCACGAAACCGATCTCCCCCTCCTTCTCAGCCAGCATGTGCATGATCTCCGAGGCGGGTGTGATGGGGTAGGCGGCGAAGAAGGTCATCCCCGCCTTCAGGGCCCCCAGGGCCACCGCCTCGTTCCCCATGGTCAAACGTTTCATGGTTTCGTCCCCGCCTTTTTTGGCTCGACCTCCAAGGCAAAGTCCGGGCAGTATTTTTCGCACAGCTGGCACTGGATGCACTTGTTCAGGGAAACCATCTCGTCCCCTTCGAATTTCAGGTTCTTGACCGGACAGATGTTGACGCAGATGAAGCAGTGTTTGCAGTAGTCGGCCGCCCACGTGATGTGGGGATCGAACCGTTTGCGATTGGCTTCCATCAGGTCTGTGCAGGTGGAGTCTTTTTATCTGTATCAAAATACGCGAAGTTATCCAAACGGTCGCTCTCCCGGATCTTCAGGCGGAGGACATAGATGAGCACCAGGATGGAGAGCCACAGCCATCCCAGGAACACATAGATGGCGACTTGTTCCTTGATATCCTTGGGACCCGGGTGTGGTTTCTCCGGGGCCTCGACCGTCTCCGCCTGCCGGGAAACAGCGAATCCATTTGCGGGGCTGGAGGAAGCCAGAAGCAGCGGGAGCACCCACACCAAGACGGCTATGAGCGTCAGAACCTGTGTGTGTGTTCTCATAGCAGGCTCCATATGCTCATGATCACGGCATAGAGGATGGAGACATAGGCCGCATAGGTGATGATCCTTCCCCTCCTCTCCTCCGGCTTGGTGTCGATGAGCGGCAGGAAGAAAAACAGGACCGCGAAAAACAGGATGAGAAGGATGGCGAGGGTCTCCCCGCTCACGATCAGGACATGTGCGGGAAAGATCTTCAGGGTCTGGAAGAGAAACAGGAAATACCACTCTGGTTTTATGCCTTCGGGCGCCGGGGCCATGAGGTCGGCCGGGTCGCCCAGGGGATGCGGCATCAGGAGGGCCACGGTGAGGAACACGCCCAGGAGGACCAGCCACACCACCATCTCTCGGTACACGAAATTTGGCCAGAACGGGATGGTCTTGATCTGCTCTTTGTGCTTCTCGGCTTCCAGGGGATAGCTGATGCCGTGTTTCTGGATGAGGAAGATGTGCACCGCCAGTAGAAGGAAGGCAAACACGGGCAGGATGCTGATGTGGATTCCGAAGAAGCGCGTCAGGGTGTCCCCGGTCACGTCGCCCCCTCCGCGCAGGAGGCTGGTGACCCACTGGCCCACCACCGGGATGGTGCGCGGGATGTCGGTCCCGACCTTGGTGGCAGAGAGGGACAGCTCGTCCCAGGGGAGGAGGTAGCCTGTGAAGCCGAACGCCAGGGAGACGACCATCAGGAGCACGCCGCTCATCCAGGTCAGCTCGCGCGGCTTCCGGTAGGATTTGGTGATCCAGATGCTCAGGAGATGGATGAACACCAGGGCGATCATGAATGAGGAGGACCAGCTGTGTATGGAGCGGAAGATCCATCCCAGGGGCACCTCGCTGATGATGCGGGCCAC
>JAUXEH010000225.1 GCA_030620655.1 Candidatus Aminicenantota bacterium
CTCGAGGAAATACACGGCCAGCATGGTGAAGAACAAAAGCGGCATGACCCTCACCGCGATGCGGCTGAACATCGTGAACTGGTAGTTCGTCCCGAGCAGGAACACTCCCAGCAGGGCGATACTAGCGGAATGGTTTTTCCTGAACACCAGGAAGACGATCACCAGTGTGAAACAGCCGAAGATCACAGGCACGAGGTTCATCTGGGCGACTCCCGTCCCCAGGATCAGGAAGATCAGGTAACTGAGATAGTGGGGAAGCGGGCTGATGTGCATGTTATTCCACATGTCCGTTTCCCAGGTGCCGAAGACGATCTTGTTGCGGGCGTTGATGTTATAGCCGCCCGGATCGCTCATGTATCCCATGCTCGAGCTGAGGTCGGGCGGGGGATCTGCGGCGAGGTGGACGAAGCGCATGAGGAAGAGTGCGGAAAAGAGCAGGACAAGAAAAAGCAGGGATAGCCGCGGCCTCTTCATCGTCCTCCTTTATACAATTATCCCTCTCCGCCTGTCAACGTGACCGCCGGGAAGCAGGCCGGCCGCCTTGACACGGCAGGGGATTTTGTTTAACGTAACTCATTGATAGAATCACCCGTGGTGAGTGAACATATATTTAATCCAACTCCAATAGAGACAACCAGATGAGCAACCGAAAAAGCATCATGCGATTGATTTATGAAGCCATCGATGAGTTCAACCTCCAGCACCCTTCGGAGGAGCGGCTCCAGAAATCGGCTGAGTCGGTCCTGTTCGGCCCCTCCGGCCGGCTGGATTCCCTGGGATTGGTGGACCTGATCCTGGCCGCCGAGCAGAAGATCGCGGAAGAGCTCGACGTGGCCGTGACCCTGGCGGATGAGAAAGCCATGTCTCAGAAAAGGAGCCCCTTCCGAACGGTCGGCTCCTTGGTCGATTACATCTGCCACCTTCTCGATGAGGTCGGGTATGGACAATGACCGTGTCATCCTGATCACCGGGACCAGCCGGGGGATCGGGCGATTCTTGGTTGAATATTACGCGGGTAAAGGCAGCCGGGTTGTAGGCTGCAGCCGGCATCAGAGCGAATTCCAGCATCGGAACTACAGGCATTTCTGCTTGGACATCGCCGACGAGCCGGACGTTAAGGCCATGTTTGCCGAGATAGGCAAATCCTATGCCCGGCTCGATATCCTGATCAACAATGCCGGGATCGCTTCCATGAATCATGTGCTCCTGACACCGCTTGCCACCGTCAAGAAAATATTCGAGACTAATTATCTGGGCACCTTCCTATTTTGCCGGGAAGCCGCCAAGCTGATGCGCCGGAAAAAATCCGGACGCATCGTCAATTTTACGACCGTGGCGGCTGCTTTGGATCTGGAGGGGGAAGCCGCCTATGCAGCTTCGAAAGCCGCTGTGGCGACCTTGACCCGGATACTCGCGCGGGAGCTGGCCGCCTTCAACATCACCGTCAACGCCATCGGCCCTACACCCGTGAAGACGGATCTGATACGCTCGCTGCCTGAGGAAAAGCTGGACAAACTCATCCGCCGTCAGGCGATCCAACGCTATAGCGAGTTTTCTGACATCTCCAACGTGATCGATTTTTTCCTTCGTCCCGAGAGTGATTTTGTCACCGGACAGATCATCTATCTGGGGGGCATTTGATATTCATCGATTTTTTACTGGAGAAGTTTGCAGAAAACCGGGACAAAGACGCCATAGTCTGGCGGGACAAGGTCTACTCATACGACTGGCTGATACGCAGGATGGGGAAATGGCGCCAAGCCATCCGTGACCAAAATGTCCCCCGGGGTGCGGTGGCCGTTCTGGAGGCCGATTTTTCGCCGAATTCCGTGGCCCTGTTCCTGTGTCTAGTCGATCACAGCTGCATCCTGGTCCCCCTCACGAGTGCGGTGGCCGCCAAAAAAGAGGAGTTCATCGAGACCGCCCAGGGAGAGATCGGCTTCGCCGTCGCCGAAAATGATGAAGTCCGGATCGACCGGCTGGCCTTTGAAGCCGAACATCCCCATTACCGGGAGCTGCGAAGGCTGGATCATCCCGGGCTGGTGCTTTTCTCCTCCGGATCCACGGGAAAGAGCAAGGCCGCGGTCCATGACCTGGTCCCCATGCTGGGAAAATTCGAGATGCCCCGGAGCTCGTTGAGGACGATCACCTTCCTGCTTTATGATCATATCGGCGGGGTGAACACCATGTTCTACACCCTGTCCAATGCGGGCTGCATCGTCACCGTGCAGGATCGCAGCCCCGACGGAGTCCTGGCTGCCGTGGATCGATATAACGTGGAGCTGCTCCCCACGTCTCCCACATTCATCAACCTCATACTCCTGAGTGAGGCCTATGCCCGTCATGACCTCAGCTCTCTCAAGACCGTGACCTACGGCACAGAGCCAATGACCGAAAGCACCTTGAAGAGGTTTCATAAACTTTTTCCCCACATCCGGCTGCTCCAGACCTATGGGCTGTCCGAGCTGGGCATTCTGCGCTCGAAGTCCAAGAGTTCAGAGTCCCTGTGGGTCAAGGTGGGCGGGGATGAGTTTCAGACGCGGGTGAAGGACGGGATCCTCCAGATCAAGGCCGAATCCGCCATGCTGGGATACCTGAATGCGGAAAGCCCATTCACGGACGATGGATGGTTCGACACCGGAGACTCCGTCCTGACGGACGGTGAATACATAAAGATCCTAGGCAGGCAGTCGGAGATAATAAACGTGGGCGGGGAAAAGGTCTATCCCTCCGAGGTGGAAAGTGTTATCCAGGAAATGGAGAATGTGGTTGAGGTGACGGTGTACGGTGAGAAAAACTATATAACCGGCAACATCGTCTGTGCCCGGGTACGCCTGTCCCGGCCTGAAGATCAAAAGCAGTTCTCTCTGCACATGCGTCGGCATTGCGCGCAGAAACTGGAAAATTTCAAGGTCCCCAGGAAGGTCGAAATATCCGGAGATAAACTCTACAGCGAGAGATTCAAGAAGGTACGGAATCTAGAAAAGAAATGACGGATTCCCTATCCGCTCCCCAGGACCGCCATGTTGTCAGGGAAGATGTTCCTCCCTATTATCTGCTCAGCGTCGATCTCGAGGACATCCGCAGCCAGACCCCGGCGGGAGCGGCCGTGGCTTTCCGGGTTCCCGCCATGGTCGACCGCTTCCTTCGCTTCTTTGATGACCATAAAATCAAGTGTACGTTTTTTGTGGAAGGGGAGACGGTCGAGCATGTCAGTGGCCTGATCCGCGAGGCCCATGCGGCCGGACATGAGATCGGTTGCCACACCCATGATCATACGCAGCTGGACAAGCTGACGCCGGAGGGATTCAGGGAGAACCTCGAGAGGAATATCGAAGCCCTCGACAGGCATGGGATCGAGCCTGTCCTTGGCTTCCGGGCCCCTGATTTCTCCCTGACCGAAGCCACCCGCTGGGCCTGGGATGTCCTGGCCGAGCTGGGATTTCAATATTCCAGCTCAGTCCTGCCGGCAAAAAATCCGCTCTACGGATGGGCCGGTTTCCCCCTGTCGCCCGTCCGGCTGGACAGCGGACTGTGGGAGCTGCCCATCTCCGTGGCTTCTCTGGGTGGATTCAAGATCCCGTTTGCGGGTGGGGTCTATCTGCGCTTTTTCCCGAAGCCCGCGCTCAGAAGATTCTCCCGCTCGTTCATCAAACAGCACCGGCCCCTGGTTGGCTATTTCCATCCCTACGACATCGATGTCGAAGAGGAGAGATACAGGGTAGAAGACAACATCTTCTTCAACTGGCTGGTCTTCTATAACCGTGCGTCCACGCTCCCCAAACTCGCTTTCCTGCTCGAAAAATTCACCCCCATCCGGTTTCTGGACTATGTGAGGGTTTTGGAGCAGATGGAGGGGTAGGAGTTTCATGTGACGCGCATGTTTCACATCCGCAGGGGTCATGAGGGAGACGCACAGGGTGTTGCCCGGCTTCATGCCGGGATCTGGCCGGACGAGTTTCCGGATGATGCGGCCTACATCTCGTTCTGGCGCTGGCTGTTCCAGGAGTATCCGGGATCCGAGGCCGCGGTCCTGGTGGGTGAGGCCCCTGAGGGAGAGATCGTAGGCCACAGCGCTCTCATCCCTTACAGGTTTCAGATGCATGATAAGGAGTATCAGGCAGGATTTGTCTGTCAGCTCATGGTAAAGGAGGAGTATCGCAAGGAGCTATTGTTCCCAAAGTTGGAGACATCATTCCTGCGGGATTATCCGCAGAAGGGGATCGATTTTGTCTACGGCCTGATCAATCTTCCGCAGGTTCTCAAGGCGCATCTCGCATTCAGCTTCCAGAGTCTGGGAGAACTGCGGGTGTATGCCCGGCCCTATGATCTGCATATCCTGGCCCGTTCCTATGTCAAGAACAGGGCATTGATCCCGCTGCTGTCTCCATTTTTGTCCATCGCCAGCCGGATCTTGCACAGAAGCCGGCCTCGCCGTCAGGCAGGCCTGGAAGTATGGGAGTTTACCCGTTTTGATGAGCGGTTCGAGGATTTCCTCGTAAGAGCCGGGAGTTGCTATCCTGTCACGACACTGCGGACCACTGAGATCTTGAACTGGCGTTTCTGCCGGGCTCCGGGTCGGGAATACCTCATGTGGGGCGTTTCGGAAGGTGCGTCGGTGTGCGGCTATATCGTGGTGCGCCGCATGTCCATGCAGGGCTTCGACACGCTGGCTGTCGTGGATATGCTGTTCCCGCCCCATCGCCGGGACGTGGGCAAAAGCCTCCTGCACAGGCTCCACCAAAAGGCTCTCGAGGCGGGCGCCGCGATGAGCGCCTGCCTGCTCAATCCTCATGATCCCATGCTCTCCACCCTGAGGAGATGTATGTTTGCGAAGACGCCGGCGGTGTTCACCCTGATCTTCCACTCCTCTCGACAGGATCTTCGCCCTGCTCCGTTCAAGGACTGGCATCTCCTGTGGTTTGACCATGATACCGTCTGATGTCGCAGCAATGTGATAATGTCCTATTATGGACAAAGAAAAAATGTCCGGTTTATAGCCGATTGTGTGCGGAGAAATCTCTTCAAAATAGCATAAAAGTAAAAATCGATGGAGTTGAACATATTTTCTCCTTAAAAAGGAACAACCAAGACACTTAAGCGATCTTTGAATCCGATCAATAATGCAATTTCAAAAACTTGAATAGGTCTGGTAGAATATTTCTATATTCTTGCTCAACAGTAAATTATATTGGATGTAAAAAACAAAATGACTAATCACAATATGCTTCAGTCAGGAACAGTAAAAATATTCAGCCGCTTATTTCTTCTTCTTAGCTTTTTCTTCTTGATTTCATGCGCAAAACAAAATAACTCCTTTTCCTTTATAAACAAAATGAAAAAAGAGCACGTGATCCAATCCCCATTGATCAATCTCCTTGATAAATTCGAACAAAAAGAGCAGGTTCTCAAAAATGAGGATTTTTTTATTTTCCAGCCGGATGAGGA
>JAUXEH010000310.1 GCA_030620655.1 Candidatus Aminicenantota bacterium
AATCCCTTGATATTACTTGTATTACGTGAAATATTGACATTTTTTATGAATTATTTAGGTTAGATGATTATGTTATCGATGATCCGCACCCCATCGATATAGACCGCCAGGGCGATGAGGTCCCCTTCCCGTGCGGTATCCCTGGGAAGCAGTTCCTTTGTGTCCACGATCTCCACGTAGTCGATCTTCGCCCGGGGCTCGGCCTGGATGTCTCCCCGGATGGCGTGGATGAGCCGGGCCGCGTCCCGCTCGCCGCCGGTGATCTTGACACGAGCCATCTCCAGGCTCCGGTGGAGGCAGAGGGCCGCTTTTCTCTGGGCTCCATCGAAATACGCGTTCCGGGAGCTGAGGGCCAGGCCGTCATCGTCTCGGACAATGGGACACACCTCGATCCTGACATCTAGATCGAGCTCTGGCACCATCCTGCGGATGATGATGGACTGCTGCGCGTCTTTCTGTCCGAAGAAGGCCACATCCGGTCCGACGATGTGGAACAGCTTGAGGACGACCGTACACACGCCCCGGAAAAAGGCGGGCCGGGTCTTCCCGCACAGCCTGTCCTGCAGGCCATGGACCTCCACGTAGGTCCTGTGGCCCTCCGGATAAAGGGCATCCGGCAAAGGCGCAAAGACCGCATGCACTCCTTCGGAGCGGAGGAGCTCCAGGTCACGCTCCCTATCCCGGGGATAGTCTTTGAAGTCTTCGTGCGGGGCGAACTGGGCGGGGTTGACGAAGATGCTGACCACGGTGTAGTCCGTACTCCTCACCGAGGCCCTCACCAGGCTGAGGTGCCCCTCATGCAGAAAACCCATGGTGGGCACAAATCCCACGCATTTCCCTCCGGACTTCACCCCACGCACTCGGTCCCGCATTTCAGAGCTTGACGCAAAGATCTGCATTAGGCTCAACCGTTTTTGATCTCGTCCAGGTCCACCCCGCCTCCCAGGTGGTAGGAGTGTCCGGCGTCGGGGAACTCCCCGGCGGAGACGTCCCGGATGTACTCCTGCACCGCATTCCGCATCTGATCGTGGAGCTGGGCATAACGCTTCACGAACTTGGGGAGATAGCCGTTGGAATACCCGGCCAGGTCATGGAAGACCAGGATCTGCCCGTCACAGTGCGGCCCCGCCCCGATGCCGATGGTGGGAACCTCCAGCCTTTCTGTTATCACCCGCGCCAGTTCCATGGGGATGCACTCCAGCACCACGGCGAACACGCCCGCCTTCTGCAGGTTCACGGCGTCCTTGACGATCGCCCGGGCTTCTTGGTTCTCTTTCCCCTTGACCTTGAAGCGGCCGAGATGATAGAGCGACTGGGGCGTCAGCCCGACGTGTCCCATGACCGGGATCTCGGCCTCCACCAGGGCCTCGATCAGCTTGAGCCGCTTGCGGGATGCCCCTTCGATCTTGACCGCCTTGGCCCCGGCCTCCTTGAGAAAGCGGGAGGCGTTGCGGACCGCTTCCTCCTGGGACAGGTGGAAGGAAAAATAGGGCATGTCTCCCACCACCAGGGCCCGCGTCACGGCCCGTGTCACGGCCCGCGTGTGGTGGAGCATCTCGTCCATGGTCACGGGTATGGTGTTGGGATAACCGAGCACGACCATACCCAGGGAGTCGCCCACCAGGATCAGGTCGATCCCCGCCAGATCGACGATCTTGGCCGTGGGATAATCATAGGCTGTGAGGGCTGTGATCTTCTCGCCCTTCTCTCTCTTATGTATCAGTAGAGGTATCGTGACTTCAGGCAGTGTTTTGTTTTGTTCCGGCATGACCATCCTTTCTCCCCATCCCGCCTGTTTCATATGCATCGGGATTGAGGTAAAGTCTTATGTCTTTTTCAATCCCCTGCCCGATCGGCCCAAAGGCACGTAGAACAGGGTGCTCTTCTTCATGTGCTGGATCTTGTCGATCAGATCCATGATGTCCTCGTCCTGGTTGAAATTCAGCTCATCGGCCTTGACCACCAGCAGGGGGGTCGCCTTGTAGTTGAAGAAAAAATAATCGAACGCCTCGACGACATCCTCGAGGTACTTCTCCGCGATGATCTTATCCAGTGACGATCCGTCCCGTTCGATCCGGTGGATGAGCGTGGGCAGCGAGATCTGCAGATAGATGGTCAGGTCCGGACGGGTGATTTTTTCCGCAAAGATGTTGTGGATCTTCTCATACACGATCAGTTCTTCGTCCGCCAGCGTCTGATAAGCATAGATCTTGTCTTTTTCGAACATGTAATCGCAGACGATCCGATCATGGAACAGGTCTCTCTGAAGCAGGCCGGCCTGCTGGTGATACCGGTTGACCAGGAAGACCAGTTGTGTCAGGAAGGCCGAACCCTCTTTTTCCTCGTAGAATTCCTTTAGGTAGGGATTGTCGGCGCGGTCGTACACGGCCTGGCCGGCCAGCTTTCGGGCCAGGATCTCGGTCAGCTTGGTCTTGCCGGACTTGAACACGCCCTCTATGGCGATATGGTTGAAGTTCAGGGTATCGGCGTCCGGCATTTCGCTTCCGGATTACGATAGCGGATATGAGTATAGAAGTCAACGCCTGGGGGACGTCCCCTAGCTTTTGGTTTTGCTGTTTTTGGGTTTTTCAGCTTTCCGGATCGCCCCGACCTCATCCTTCACCGGCATGATGGCCCAGGCTATGATGTAGAACAGGAACATGGGGAAAAGGGCCGTCAGGAGCCCCACGGCCACAAAAAGCAGCCGGATCAGGGTGGAATCGATTTCCAGATAATCCGCCAGACCGGCGCACACGCCGCCGATCATCTTGCTGCTCTGAAGCCTGTATATCTGTTTGGCCATATCTCTCTCCTTATTTTATTATATACTACGCACGAGTGAATACAAAGGTTCCCCGGACTCCGGGCCTGTATGATTTCCTTGATAACTCAGCCGCCCGCGACCATGTGGATGACCTTGACATCCGCCCCGGCCGGGATCGGGAAAGAGGCATAGTTTTCCCTTTTGACGAGACGATCATCGACCTTGACTACCAGCATCCGGAAGGTGTAGTTCATGACCTCCAGGACGCGCTGGACGGTCATCCCCTCCTCCCAGCTCACAGTGCGGCCGTTGACCGTTATGGTTTGTGTGTCGGACGGATTCACGTCGGCGAGTCCTTCAACCGAGATAAGGCTTGACCGTCTCTATAAGCTCAGGCAGGTCCATGCCGATGTCCTGCAGGTGCTCGATGGTGGGGATCCCATTGCTGGTCCACCCGCGCCGCTTGTACACGGCATCCAGCAGTTTTTCATACAGGCCCTCACGGTACTCCCTGGTGGTGGCCAGCTTCTCTTCCGTAGTCTTGCCCGCCGGATCCACACCGATGATCTCCTTCATCTGCTGGTCGTACCGCTCCTGCCGGGATTCATACTCCTCTGCGGTCACGGGCCCGGCCGCCCGGTAGGGCTGGGCGTCGTGCTCCCTGCGGCCGTAGCCCCGGCGCAGGTTAAAGATCCTCTGGAAGTTGTACACCCGCTCCGACTGCCGGACGAGTTCGCGCTTGTCGATCGTCTTCCCGGTCACGGAGTTGAACACCGTCACATAGTTGTCTACATGCTCGGGCACTTTGGCCGGCTCGTCCTGCTCCGCGTTGTCCTCGGGTTCCACGTCGTTCCAGGGCAGCTTGCACAGGCCTATCAGGCCGAACCAGGTGCGGAACATGGGGAAATAGTGGAGGGCTTCCGCCTTGTCCTCGAAAGTGGGGATCTGATTATTGACCATGTCCATGAAGATCAGCCAGGCCTCGTCATGCTGGGGGCCCTTGTTGGTCATGGCAAAGCCGCCCTGCTGGGCCAGGGATTCCTTGGACACGTACTGGGAATACTCCAGCCCCTTGTTCTCCATCCCGATGTCCTGGAGCAGCTGGGCGTTG
>JAUXEH010000053.1 GCA_030620655.1 Candidatus Aminicenantota bacterium
TGCTGCCAGCGGAAAAGCGCCAGCTGGCTGACACGGCGGAAGGCCCACCAGGCGCAGTCCCGGCGGAAGCCCCACCGGCCGTCCACCCGAAAGGACTCGGGCATCTGAGAGATCCCGCAGTAAAAAGGAATATGCGGGGTCGTGGCCGGGTTGTCGTACCCGAGCCAAATTACGCCACCTATAGGATCGGGCAGCCAGCCGCGCGATTGGGTGACATGCAGATAGGTGGCCAGAGCGCAGCATATGGTCCGCTCCCTCTGGACCTTAAGGAGCCGCATCAACTCCCGGTTCAGGAAGGGACTGGCCACGGGGCTTTTTATGATCTTACCCTCACGGTCGACCATGGTCAGGGTGTTTGTCATGTCAAAGGAAGTGTCCTGGTAGGTATCGCGGAATATCTCGAGCACGTCCCGCACGGAGAGCTGTTTTTCAGGCTTTACCGAAAAAGGAAAATTTTCTCCGTTGGGGTCAAGGTTGAGGGAAGGTGCCAAACGGCTGAGCACGCGCCATTCCCTCCGGCGCGAGCCCATGCTGCGGCGCGACGCATAGGTATAGCAGAATTCGAAGGGCTCTCCGCTGTCCGGATCCCACCAGCCCAGCTCCCGCGCCAGGGAATAGACATTGTCCGATGCCATACAGTATTCTGTGGCCTTCAGGTCGATCTGACGAATGCGGCTGGCATTGGCGGACACGCCCACGTGGTCGTCCGGGATACGGACGGCGGCCCAGACCGCGCCCTTCTTGCCCTTCCCGGGTCCCAGGATCTCGAAATGCCACACCTCGTTCGGGTCGGCGAACGTGAAACACTCGCCGTAGTCGATATAGCCGTATTCCTTGGTGAGCTCGTCCGCGATCCGGATGGCCTCGCGGGCGGTCTTGGCCCGTTCCAGGACCAGGCGGTAGAGCTCGGGGCAGTCGATAAGCCCCTCATCGCTCTTTAGCTCCCGCTTCCCGCCGAAGGTAGTCTCTCCTATGGCCAACTGGTATTCGTTCATCACGGGATAGGCCGTGTTGATGTATGCATAGGTCTCAGGCACCTGAGGGATCTCCCCAAGGTAGACACGGTCGGGATCATCCGGTCCTTGGGTGCGTTTGGCTTCGAAGTACAGCTTGGCCGTATCACCGGCCTTGTGTTTCTTGTGGGGCACGACATTGATCCAGGTGCGGTCGGTGCTGGAATCGCAGGAATGGGAGGTCATGGTGGACCCGTCCGCGGACGCAAGCTTCCCGACCAGGACACTAGTGCAGTTGTCGAATTCAAAAGACTCGTCCGGCAAAGGTCGGATTGCCGGCGAAGATCCGGCCCAGACAAGAAACGCGCACAAGATCACAACAGGATACACAAAACGTACGAGTGAATGGTCTTTATTCATGTTCCTCTCCTTAACCTGGATTATTCCCGCTTATATCACATGGTCTGAGACGGGTCAAACCTCAGGGAACACGGCCGTTTGAGCCAAGGATGGTTTTCTCCGCCGGATTGTTTTACAATGGCTCCAGGAGAAGACACATGCAGCTGCAAAAACTTTATAGAAAGGCCGTATCCGTCGGCATCGCCTATGACCAGAGAGGTAAAAAAGAGATAAACCGGATCCTTAAAGAGGAAAAGGAGCGTTTCGAGGGCCTCAAGAAGGACGAAAAGAAGACTTACGACCGGGACCGACTCTTCAATCCCTATTCCGACTCCCGCATCCTACACGGCGCACCAGAGACCGAGGTGCGTAAGGTGATCGTCGGCATAGACATGGAGGTCGGCGAGATCCTCCTGGCGCACCAGCTCAACCAGGACCCGGGCAAGAAGATCGACCTTGTGATCTCTCACCATCCCGAGGGCTACGCCCTGGCCGGGTTGTTCGATGTGATGAGGCTCCAGTCCGACCTGCTGGCACGCTACGGAGTCAACCTGAGTGTGGCGGAAAAGATCATGGAGAAGCGCATCAGCGAAGTGGAGCGCCGCCTGCTCCCCGCCAACCACAACCGCTCGGTCGATGCGGCCCGGACGCTGGGCATCCCCATGATGTGCATCCACACGCCGGCCGACAACTGCGTGACCATGTTCCTGACACGGCTGTTCGAAAAAGAGAAACCCTACCGGTTGAAGGACCTGCTCAAGCTGCTGTCGGATATCCCCGAGTACAGGAAGTCGGCGCAGATGCAGGTCCCCCCCAAGATCGTCAACGGCTCCGACACCAGCCGCTGCGGCAAGATCTACGTGGACATGACGGGCGGTACCGAGGGGTCGAAGGATGTCTTCGCGAACCTGGCTGCCGGAGGCATCAGCACGATGGTGGGAATGCACTTCAGCGAAGATCACCTCGAGAGCGCCAAGAAATCCAACCTCAATGTCGTGATCGCGGGCCATATCTCCAGCGATGTTGTCGGGCTCAACATCCTCTTCGACGAGATCGAGAAAGAGGGCAGACTGGATTTTGTCGGCATATCCGGATTCGAGCGCATCCGGCGTAAACCCAAGTCGAGCTGATCAGGCTTCCCGCCTGTCGGGGTTGGGAGCTTTCCAGTTGAAAAGCAGTACGACCACCGCCATGAAAGCGGCGGCAATCAGGTACATGGAGCGGAATCCGTAGAGATCCGAAATCCAACCGAACAGGACCGAACCCCCGGCCATGCCCACATCGAAGAATGTCAGGTACAGGCTTATGGCCAGCCCCTTGTTCTCCCGGCCCATGGTGTCGATGATGTAGGTGCTCAGGGCGGGAAAGATAAATCCCTGCCCCACCCCTCCCAGGACACCGGACAGGACCATCATCCAGGGCGAATGCATCCGGGAGATGAGGACGAGGTTAAGGGCGATGAGCCCGACGGACGGGAGGATGACCTGCTTCCGGCCGTAGCGATCCGAGAGGTCTCCGAAAAAGAGACGGGTGGCGATGGCGGCGCCGGAAAAAGCCACAAAGAACGGTCCCACCCTTTCCAGTGGAATCGATCTCACGAAAAGGGCGATGAAGTTGACCACGGTAGAACGGACGGCGCCGTGGGAGACCGTCATCAGCACGATCATGATGATGGGGAAAAGAGACATTTTCAAGACCGCGCCGGGAACCTTGAAGCGCTCTTCGTTGTTATTGCCAAGTGGGCGCATTTCCCGGGTCAACAGCATGAAGAGGAAGGAGATCCCCAGGAAAACCAGGCTGGTGTTGAACAGCCAGGGGAAGCCAAAGCGCCTGATTATCTCCTCCCCCAGCAGGGGGCCCAGGGCGGCCGACAGCAGGCCGGCCACACCGATGATACCCATGGACCGGGCCAGCCTGTTCACGGGCGCCAGGTCAGAGCATATGGTGATGGTGGCGGTCATGGAGATCCCCCATCCGATCCCGGTGAGTGCCCGAAGGACGAGGGGGAAGAGCCCGGCATCCCGGATGAGATGAAAGCCGGGTGTCACGAGGATGAGGAGGGCGATGCCCAGCAGCGATATCGTCCGCCTCCCCTTCAGGTCGATGAGGCGGCCGAAAACCGGCCGAACGAATATGGCCATCAGGCTGTGGATGCCCATGATCATCCCGATGCGGCTTCTGCTGGTCTGGAACTGCTCGAAAAACAGGGGAAAAATGAAGAACAGCGTGATGCTCATGAACAGAAAGAAATAGCCCAACAGCGCAACCATGAATTGGCGGTTCCAAACGGTGTCTCGTTCCATCGACTCTATCCCGGTCATGGGATTAAACGCATCATGATATCAGGTGATATAAAAGATTTCCAGGCTTTCCCGCAAGGGGGGGGAGGGCTGGCTGTTTTGGGTATGGGGAAAATAAGCAAAAAGGGGATAATGAAGGAGGGTACTTGCCCAGCCAGCAAAACAAGCTTAAGTTAATTATACCAAATGAAAATAGAAAGTCAATACTATTTTATAATATTTTTTATATTCTTTTTCTGCCTCGAGAACTGATTTTATCCACCCCAATAAAATCAGCATTTTTTGAAGGAAGTGGGCCACGAAGTTAGTGCTTGTGGAGGTCTTTATGCATGATCTTGAGAATATTCTCCCGCCATCCGTAAGAACGCGTGGCTGCGTCCTCCTTTTCGAGCATGGCGACGACATAGTCGATGGCGGCGGGAGGGAAGATCCCCTCGCGTTCATAGAGGTCTCTCTTCTTTGCGAGGATCTGAGAAGATTCGAGGCAGTTCGCCGGGAGCGAGGCGAATGAATCCCAGATTTTCTTATCCGGCCGTGTCCTTGCCGAGACATACAGCTTCTCAGCCAGGTCTTTGGCGCCCGGGCTGCGGAGTCCCCAGTCGGCCGCCATGGTCACACCGGCCAGCAGGAGGTGGGTCTGGGCGCTCCCGTCCGAGCTCCGCAGTTCCACGGTCTTGCTTTTTTCGAACTCTCCCGCCGCCGCTTCCTCTTGAGGGTTGATGCGTTTGGCGATATCCGTGACCTCGGACCAGGCCAGGGGCACCCGGATAAGGGCGCTCCGGTTCAGCCCGCTCCAGAATATCTTGGTGGGGGCTTCCTGGTGCGGGACCAGGCGCATGTATGAGGAGGCCACGGTGTTACCGAAGGCCAGGAGCGAATCGGCATATTCACACAGGCCGCCCACCAGTCGAACCGCCTCATCCGACAGGCGTCCGTCTTGGCCCTCCATCACATTGATCCCATCTTTCATCAACTGGAGATGGATGTGCAGCCCGTTCCCGGCGCCCCCTTGAACCAGCTTGGGCGTGAAGGTGGCCACGCAGCCGTGGCGGGCCGCCACGTTCCGGATCACCCATCGCCCGATGACCATGGCATCAGCCATCTCTTCCACGGGTCGGGGCAGATACTCGATCTCCATCTGTTCCGCCTGTTTGCCGTTGATCTCCGTCCGCTCGGATTCGACCTTTTCGATAAACCCGACTTCGCTGTGTGCATACTTGACCGCGTCGGTTATCTGCGTGATGTAGCGGACGATCTCCGTCAGGATCTCGCCGCTTTTGACGAAAGGAGAGGATTCATGATATCCCCGCTGGGCCTCACGGGGGAAGAGGTACGGCTCTTTCTCCGAGATCAGATAGAACTCGAGCTCTCCCAGTGCGTGCAGCTCCATCCCGGTGCTGCCTTGGAACAGGCGGTGGGCGGCCGCCAGGATGTTGTCAGGGGCAAAAGGGGCCCGTTCCCCATCCTGGTTCACATAGCGGCAGATAAAATCCAGGCTGCCTTGCTCGAACGGATTGAGGAACGCCGTCCGGTACTCGGGTACCACATACACATCCGACAGGGACGCATCGACCATGCCGGTGAACAGCGAGCTCCCGTCCACCCGCTCTCCCTCGGCCAGGATCCGCTCCGCCCGTTTCCTTCCCGAGACGGGAAGCTTCAGCTCCTTCAAGCGCCCGTCCAAAGCCGTGTAATGGAAGGTGATGCGCTCGATCTGTTTGTCTTCGATTATGCTCAGCAGGTCGGCACGCTGGAATTCGGAGGCGGGTTTGTCCAGGATCGTAGACAAGGGATTGGTGAGGGCATATGAAAAGCTTCTGTCGGCCATTTTGGCGTCTCCAGTCCGATGAGATACAGAAATGGTATTTTACGGATATCCGCTCCGGATTTCAATCATTGATTCCGGAATGACCCTGAAGGTCAGTCGGGCCAGCAGGACGTCGTTCATAAAAACGGCAACAGACCACAATCCCTGTTGCTCCGCCGGCGAATCCGGGGAGATCATGTCGTAGGCCGTCACCGCTTCGATATAGATCTCGTCCCGGTTGATAACGACTTGGTCTGACTCCTTATAAAGTGTTTTATCCGGAGCATACCACTTCCATTTCAACCCGACTCTCTGTGCCACCTCCTCCAGGTGGAGGAAGCATATGACGGAATCCTTCCCGGCCCTGAACTCGGTCACGGCTTCACCTGGCTCCAGGAGCTCCCGACTCTCATCGATCTCCCGGCACAGGGTCACTTCTCTCACGACGAGAGCGGGGTCGGGCAAAGACTCGACCTTGAAAGAGATGCAGCTCGATGCACCCCAGATGATGCAGAGTCCGCACAACCACAGTACTCTATACCTCATAACGAGACCAGCTCCACCAGAAATTGTTTCGAGAGGCTGCGCCACACGAACCTTATCTGGAATCGGCCGGCATCTCTTATGAGATACAGGTCGACATTGCTCATGCGGTTCCGCAGGAAATCATAGTTCAGCAGCGAATGAAATCGCCAGCTGCGGAACAGCCCCAGGGAGATGTCCGCGAAGGTCTGCTGCCACCGCCTGATCTTGGGGTCATAGGAGACCGAGACCCAGCCGTTCAGCCAGGGCCGGGGATTGGCCCGGAGGATAAGGCTCAGGTCTTGACTGGTGGTTCCCTCGATAAGCCAGTTCTGCGACCGCCGCCGTGTCTGCGCGCTGTAGAACGTCTCGAAATACACGCCCTGGAACAGCTTTTTCCTGAGATTCAGAATGAATCCGGCCGAGGTAAAATTGCGCTTCTGCTTTTCGACAAACTGCTCGGCGGAGATACGAAAATCCAAACTGAAACCCTTGGACAGGTCCAGAGTCTGAGTCGAGAGGTTGAGGGCGGTGTTGTTGCTGTAGGTCTGCTCCTGCTCCTCAGAGGTCTTCAGCTGGTTATAGATGAGGATGTTGCTGACCTGGATCGTGAGCAGCCCCCCGTAGAAGGTGAGCGGATTGATTCCCAGCCGGATCTGAGGGCGGGAAAGGAGCTCCGATCCCATGAGGTCATAGTTGAGGTAGTAATCGGCCGAGAGGTTGAACACACGGGAGGAATGCGCCAGGCTGAAGGCGCCGGACAGGATCTCCGAATACTCGTCGCTCCCGCCTATCTTGATCCGTGAATAATCGGAGTTGAGTAGGAGATTCAGCCCCCGGACAAGGGTGGCACCGTAGGCCAGGTTGCCGACGATCTGCTGTTGAAGATCGGACCTTGCGCCCAGGGAAAGCTCGCCGTACCGCCCCCCCGCCACCTGGGCCTGGGCCCCGAACCATGCTTCTCCCTTGAAATTGACCGGCTTGTTGAAGGCGAAATCAAAATTGGTGCTGAGCGCGTTCGACCACCTCTTGTTGACAAAGAGGTTCGAATTCCAGAGCCTTGAGGAATTGTAGCTCCCGTTGAAACCCAGCATCGTGCTGCTGTTGTATACCAGAGAGGTGGAATGCAGGAGGTCGGCCTGCCGCGCCGGCCCCTGATAATCCTTCAAAAACGACCGCTCCTCATAATGCAGGCTGGTAAAACTGGTGATCAGATCTTTCTCCGTGTAATTATAACTCGCCCTGCCGATCAGGCCCTGCGACCTGGTGTACCAGACCTTATCCAGGGAGAACCCGCCCCCCCTCTGCTCCAGCCCATCCGAGAGTTTGAACCGGGAGAAACTCAGCGAGGGCAGCCCTTCCACATAGAAGGTCACCTCGAAACCTATGACTTCATACGTTTCGGAAATCTGGACGCTCTGACACGTGCAGTACAGCAGCGATCTCTGGATCTGCGTCAGAGTCAAATCGTCCAACTGGGGAAGCGGCGGGAGGACCTCCTTTTCGGCCGGCTCTCCGACGTACTGTTCCTCGAGGCGCTCCCCGTAGACGATCAGATTGCCCCGGTTTTTTTCAGGATCGAAGACGAGTTCGTCTCCCGTCAGCGTAGTCTCTGCTCGAGTGAGAGTCACACGGCCGAGAGCCTGAAACGAGCGGGACTTGATATCGACCTTCAAGCGGACACAGGATACGGTGTATCCGGCCCATTCAAAGGAAACGTCCCGGCCGAATATTCGATTGAGGTCATAGCTGTAGGCGAGATAATCGCCCCGCAGCTCAAGGACCGGTCGCTCGGAGCCGAAGAGAGAGGGGGCGCAGACGGCTGCCAGCCATGCTGACAGAAGGACCGGCCCTAGCTTTCTCAATTATTTAGTCGCAGCTGATAGATCTTCTGATTACCATCCGCGTTCCACAGGTCAAAGCCGTCAAACGCCAAACCCCGCGGCGCCTGACCCGGAGACAGGAACGTCTTCAACACGCCTCCCTGCAGCGACACTTGATAGATCGTCAGTGTCGTGGAGTCGGAAAGCCAGAGAGCGCCGCCATCGAAGGCCATGCCGTCCACCCTCTTGCCCGGATTGGCGAAAGTAGACAGGATCTCACCTGTCAAGGAATCGACCTGGAGGATCTTGTTGGAGAGGGAATCCGCGATCCATAGGGACCCGCCGCTCCCATACACCAGGGCCGAGAAGGCGCCCTTCTGGAGATCGAGGCGCTTCTGGATGCCGCCTGTCAGGATACCGACCTTGAAGATGGTGGCGCCGGCCTCGCTGCAGATCCACAGATCCTGGCCGTCGAAGGTGACGCCGGACAGCAGCGCTTGGGGCGATGCGATCGACCTGACCAGAGCCCCGTTCAATCGGTTCAGGCTGTAGAGGATGTCCGTGTACCCATCGGCATTCCAGAGGGTGTTTCCATCCCAGGCCAGTCCCAGGGGAACGGCGGCGGGGGTCAGGAAGGTGTTGACGACCTCGAACAGGGTTTCGCTGGCTTCGGGATCGAAGGGGCTGTCGAAGATCCGGTCTTGGCATCCGGGGAAGACCAGAAGGCTAAAAAGAAAAATGGAGAGTAACGGCCATGCCTTTATAGTCAACACTTTGCAGCTGCAACTTTAGTTTTTGT
The DNA here is from genome assembly GCA_030620655.1 of Candidatus Aminicenantota bacterium. Classification (GTDB taxonomy): domain Bacteria; phylum Acidobacteriota; class Aminicenantia; order Aminicenantales; family Aminicenantaceae; genus JAUXEH01. The sequence goes on from JAUXEH010000053.1 coordinate 8,604, forward strand.
TTTTCCTTTTTTTTAACAATAACATAAATATCGAGCAAATTCACTGCCCAAATACCGACCGCCGCCAGTATGAATATGTTCCGCTTCTTGTCATAGTCCTCGGTCAGCTCCCGGTAGCGGACGGCATCCTCCACATTGTCCGCATCCCGGTACCGGCTGTAGTACGTGTTCCCCTTGTGATTGTTGTAGAGGATCTGGTAGATGCTGAACACCTCTGCACCGAGGAACAGGATCCCTTCGACGTAGCGCTTTTCCGCCAGTTGGCCCCAGCCGGGGATGAGGAGGGATTTTTTCAGAGAGGACAGACCGGTTTCGGGCTGTGAATCCTGGGCTGCTTCGCCCTGGAGAGCGAAGCAGGGCTGGAGACAGAACCAAGCTAACAAGAGACAGGTCGCGGATTTGCCTCTCAGGTTTACTCTCCCGGAACCTTAAAGTGCTGGAGGCGGTTGTTCTCCTTGTCCACGACGTAGATCTCCCCCTTGCCGTCTACGGCCAAGGCATTGGGCAGGTTGAACTGTCCGAGACCTTGGCCGTACGTGCCCCACTGCATCAGGAATTTCCCTTGGGGATCGAACTTGATGACACGGTGATTCCCCGAATCGGCCACAAAGATGAACCCTTGGGCATCCACACACAGCCCCTTGGGCCTTTCCATCCTGTTCGCCCTCAGGTCAATCCTCCCCCAGGTCGCGGCATGCCGCCCGTCAGCGGAAAATTTATGCACTCCGTTGCTGTCGAGCACGAACAGCTCATCGCTCTGATTGAAAGCCAAGGAGACGGGTCCCCTGAGGATGCTGCCCCCTCCCTGCTTGCCGAGGATGCCGGCGGGCTTGAGGATGTGGGAAAATTTTTTCACACAGTGGTTTCCGTAATCGGCGACATACACCTCGCCCTGGCTGTTTACGGCCACCGCCAAGGGAAGGCGGAATTTCTCCGGGCTGTCCCCTTCTCCGCCGACTTTCAGGAGAAACTGTCCGCCCTTGTTGTACTTGTAGACACTGTGTCTCACGGAATCCGTGATATACACACTGCCGTCCCCGGCAACCGCGATCCCGGTGAGGGTCTTGAGGCCCGGCGCACCCCTTCCGCCGACCTCCCAATTGGGCACGGCCCTTCCCTCGGCATCGAATTTCCTGACTTTGACCCGGCTGCCATCGATGACGTAGAAATTCCCCTGCCGATCGAAGGCGATGTCCTTCGGCTTGGAGAACGTCCCCCCTCTGCCCCCTGATATCCTGCGCACGACGTCGTATTTCCCTGGGGTCAGAGCAATGCTTATGATCTGATTGAGCTCCTCATTCTGTTCTACCACGATCTCGTCTTCCCAGACGACATAGTTGTCTTTTACCACCCTCAGCTTGTGTGTCCCGAAGGACACATACTCCAGGAGACAGTCGGTGACCATCCCCGTATCCTCCCCGTCCAGAGAAACCCTCGCACCCTCAGGTGCAGATTCGATCCCCAGGTTCTTGCCGACCCTTTCCAGGAGGTATTCCTTCGCATACGTGATTTCAGGCAGCAGGATCGCCTCGGTAATGGTGGCGAAGCCCTCCTTCCTGATCACGAGCTCGAACTGGGGCGACTCGGATTTGATGATCTTGGGTGAGCGGCCTTCCAGCCTGCCGTCGATGAAGATCTCGGCATCAGAGGGCTGCGTCTGGATCTCCAGGGAATACTCACTGATCAGTCCCTTGTATTCGAGCTCGGCGAACTCCATCAATTGGAGGAGTGTTTCGTCCATAGCCATGTAACGCGTATAGTCTTTGGCTAACCGTTCGTTGACCTCGAACATGTTCCGCATGGATTCGAGCGCCTGGATCGGGTTTCCCTGCTGGGCATGGGCCACCGCCATCAGATAGAAGATCTCGGTCGCGATCTTCCCCCTCAAAGAAAAATCGGAGATGCGGAACGCCTTGGCGAGCACCGGCTGCAGCGAATCGACGGCATCCTCCAGGTCTCTTTTCTGGGCGACCTGCTGCCGGCTCTGGGCGATTATCTGTTCGATCTGTGCGACCACGTCTTCCTGGCTCGGCTCGACCCGCATATCGACCGGCGTTTCTTGAGCCAGGTCCTCCTCACTGACCTCCTCCACTCCCCATTTGTGGATGTAGCCTGAGTAGGCCTGTCCCTCGATCTCGACAGAGGCCCTGTACCAGTCTCCCTCCTGCGCCACGATTGTCAGAACCGTTCCCAGGTTCAAGCGGTAGAGGGTTTCCGCGCCGAAGTCGGGCTGGGCCTTCAGGCGGGAACCGTCGGTGGTCACACGCAGCTTGGTCTGGCCCTGGGCATAGACCATGCATACCACCAAAAGACAAAGCAAACTGAAGATCAAAATACGCTTGGCTGCGGCCATGACACGATCCTTAATTGAATTTCTTGGTCGTATAATCCAGGATGACCCAGCTCCGGCCTCTCTTTGCCAGCCGCCAGGTCACCTCCCCATTGAAAACTTCTTTCCGGATGCCCTCGGCGCGGGACACGCCCTGCACGATCTTGAAAAAAGTGACATCGGCAGTGTCGCCGTTCAACCGGATGCTGATCCTTTCGGGCGGGATGAGGCATTGGATGCTGTCGTAGTTGTTGAACAGATCCCTGATCTCCGCCTGCTTCTTGGTCAAGCTGCCGGCATCGAACGCGCTGAGCAAGGCGATGTCCTCCGATTCTTCGGCCGAGCGCTGGCGTTCGACCAGGGCCCGGATATCACGCAGGGCCGCCAGCGCCGCGCTTGCCTGGTTGAGGATCTGCCGCGCGGTTTGGTTGTTCGGGTCTTTCTGGAGGACGGCGGCCATCAGGTCCCGGCTCTTCTGGTAGTCTCCAGCCCGGAAGCTGGCCCTCCCCTCCCCGACCTGCCGTTCGATCTCCCTGTCGATACGATTCTTGGTGGCAGGAGGGATCGGCCTGGCCTTTACCGGGACGAAGTCATGGTCTTCTTTCTCGCTCAGGGCCCCATCCAGGACATCGGAGGCCTGTATATGGGGGGCAGGCAGGGTGATGAGATCCGGCTGCGAGGAAAAAAGCGTCCGGATCAGCTGCGGCTTGAACGCGAACATCCCGGCCGCCGCGGCCGCCAGGACAACAGCCGCCACCACAAAAGGCAGCCATGTCCTGCGCTGCTTCTCCTCGTCCTCATGCGCGGCATCGTAGATCATGGTCTCATCCGCGCTGAAGGGCAGCGACGCCTTCTTCAGGGCGGCGGCCAGCTCCCGGCCGGTCTGGTAGCGGTCCTTGGGATCTTTGGCCAGCGCCTTCCGTATGATCGGCTCGAACGCCTGGACCCCCGTGTTCCTGGCCTGGGAGAGAGTGGGAGGATCTTCATGGGCGATCTTGTACACCACGGTCGTGATGTGTTCGCCCTCGAAAGGCCGCCTGTTGGTGAAGAGCTCGAACAGGATCACACCCAGGGAGAAGAGATCGGCCCGGGAATCCACGCTCTTGCCCATCACCTGTTCCGGGGACATGTAGCTGGGAGTCCCCATGACGGAACCGGCCGTGGTCATGGTCGACATCTCGAGCCGGGCCACACCGAAGTCCACCAGGAAGGGATTCCCCGTGTCATCGATCAGGATGTTGGCCGGCTTGACGTCCCGGTGTATGACACCCTGGGAGTGGGCATAATCCAGGGCCTCACACATCCGCTCCATGAGCCGGACGATCTCGGGCGGCTTATAACTCTTGCCCGAATCCAGGATCTCTTTCAGGCTCTTTCCCTTGGCCAACTGCATGACGATGTAGGTCAGGTCGCCTTCCCTGCCCACCTCGTAGATGGTGATGATGCTGGGGTGCTCCAGCTTGCCGACCGCCTGCGCCTCCCGGATGAAGCGCCTCATGATCTCGTCTTTGCCCGCGGCGTCGGAGAGCATGTCGAAGCGGATGGTCTTGATGGCCACTTCCCGGTCGATGTCGGGGTCGAGCGCCTTGTAGACGATCCCCATGGCCCCTTGACCCAGGGTGTCCA
>JAUXEH010000023.1 GCA_030620655.1 Candidatus Aminicenantota bacterium
AAAATCTCATTTAAACCCTTGATATTACATGTATTACGTGAAATGTCGACATTTTTTATGAATTATTCAGGATAAATTCTTGACAGAACGTTACAGCAAAAAATATAATTGAAAACTCAAAAATGAGCCTATTCTTATTCATCTTATTATCCATCCTGTGTATCGGTGCGGTCCTGGGGATGATCATCGTCAAGAACCAGGCCTACAGCGCCCTTTTTCTGGTGCTCGCATTCGCCTGCACCGCGGGTTTCTTCGCCCTCCTGGATGCCCCCTTCATCGCCGTCGTTCAGCTCATCATCTACGCCGGCGCCATCCTGGTCCTGTTCATCTTCGTGATCATGATGGTGGACTTCAAGGAGGGGCTGACGCCGGAAAAGAAAAAGTGGACACTGGGCCTGGCCTGCATCCTCGCTGCGGTGCTGCTGGTCGAGCTGCTGGTCGCCCTCAAAGCCGCGCTGTCACCTTTGGCAACTTCGGTCTCCGGCCAGACGGGCAACGCCACTGAAATCGGGCACCTGCTGTTCACCAAATACCTCTATCCGTTCGAGATCACCTCCGTGCTGATCATCGCCGCCATGGTGGGCGCCATCGTCCTGGTCAAAAAGAAGGATTCGGCATGATTTCCGCCACTCACTTTCTGATCGTCAGCATCATCCTCTTCGCCCTGGGTGTCGTCGGTTTTTTCATCAGGAAAGACCTCATCACCCAGTTCCTATCGGTGGAAGTTATGCTGAACGCCGCCAATCTGGCCTTCATCACCTTCGCCCACAGTGCGGGGTCTCTGGACGGCCAGCTCATCGTGTTCTTCGTGATCACGGTGGCGGCAGCGGAAGTCGCGATCGGTCTGGCCGTCATCCTGCTTGTCTACCGAAATAAAAAATCCATCAAGACCGAGGACATTCACTTAATGAAGGGCTAATATGGCGGAATTTTTTTGGTTGATACCGTTCTTTCCTGCCCTGAGCTCCTTGCTGCTCGTACTGTTCGGCCGCAAACTGCCCAGGAAATACATCGCATTTCAGGCCAGCCTGGCTGTATTCTTTTCCCTTATACTCTCTTTCCTATCCTTCCTTTCCCTGCTGGGAAGCGGCCCTGAAGGCCACGGCCTGATCAAGAATCTTTTTGCCTGGATCCATTCCGGCAGTTTCAAGATCGACCTTTCCCTGCAGTTCGACCAGCTGACGGCCGTCATGTGCCTGGTGGTTTCGGGCGTAGGTTTCCTGATCCACGTCTACTCGGCCGGCTACATGTCCAAAGACAAGAGCTTCGCTCGCTTCTTCGCCTACATGAACCTGTTCACATTCTCCATGCTGGTGCTGGTCATGGCTTCCAACCTGGTCGTGATGTTCGTGGGCTGGGAAGGTGTGGGGCTCTGTTCCTACCTGCTGATCGGGTTCTGGTTCGAGAAGCCCTCGGCAGCCAATGCAGGTAAAAAGGCGTTTATCGTCAACCGCATAGGCGATGCAGGCTTCATGCTGGGCATTTTCTTCATCCTGCTTCATATAGGAAGCGCCGAGTTTGCCGCCGTGAACCATGCCGTGGAGGCGGGAGGATTCACTCAGGGCCTGGCCACACTGATCGCGCTCCTGCTGTTCGTGGGCGCGATCGGTAAATCCGCCCAGATCCCCCTCTATGTGTGGCTTCCCGACGCCATGGAGGGTCCCACCCCGGTGAGCGCACTGATCCACGCCGCCACCATGGTGACGGCCGGCGTCTACATGGTCGCCCGCATGAACCTCCTCTACTCGTTCTCCCCTGCGGCCCTGCAGGTCGTGGCGATCGTGGGGGCGTTGACCGCGGTATACGCCGCCAGCATGGCGCTGACCCAGAACGATATAAAACGGGTCCTGGCTTATTCCACCATATCCCAGCTGGGCTACATGTTCATAGGCCTGGGAGTCGGAGCCTACTCGTCAGCCGTCTTCCACCTCTACACGCATGCCTTCTTCAAGAGCCTCCTCTTCCTCGGGGCCGGGAGTGTCATGCACGCCCTGTCCGGAGAGCTGGACATCCGCAAGATGGGAGGCCTCAGGAAATACCTCCCTCTCACCTACCCCACCTTCCTGATCGCGGCCATCGCCATCGCCGGCGTCCCGTTTTTTTCGGGCTTCTTCTCCAAGGACGCCATCCTGACAAGTGCCTTCGCCAACGGGCAGTATCTGGTCTGGGCCCTGGGTCTCATGGGTGCGGTCATGACCGCCTTCTACATGTTCCGGCTGGTCTTCCTGACCTTCTTCGGCAAGGAGCGCCTGGAACCCGAGGCCAAGGCCCACCTGCACGAATCCCCCAAGTTGATGACCATCCCGCTGGCCATCCTGGCGTTTTTCTCCATCGTGGCGGGGTATGTGGGGCTGCCCGTGGTGCTGGGCAAAGATGTCAACCTGTTCGACCGGTTCCTGGAGCCTGTCATCCATGCCCACCATGAGGCACACCTGAGCCTGAGCAGCGAGTGGATGCTCATCCTGGCTTCCGTGGCGGTGGCCCTGTTCGGTATCTTCATCGCCTATGTGTTCTATCTGAAGAAACCGGACATCCCCCACAACCTGGTGGCCCGTTTCCCTTGGCTCTACAAACTGCTGTACAACAAGTACTATATGGATGAGATCTATAACGCCGCCTTCGTGAATTCCATGATAAAAGGGTCGGAGCTCGTGTACAAGAACTTCGATCTGAAGGTCATCGACGGGGCGCTCAACGGGTCAGCTAAGTCCATGAATTTCTTTGGAAAGCTTCTGAGCTACCTGCAGACAGGCCTCATCAAAGACTATGCGCTGGTTTTTCTGCTGGGAGCCTTGATCCTCTTAGGGTATTTCGTGTTTTAAAGGTTGAAGATGCCAATACTCAGTCTTATCACTTTTTTGCCCCTGGCCGGAGCCCTGCTGTTTATATTCATCCCCAAAGAGCAGAAGAACCTGTTCCGCATCTTCGCTCTGCTTCTCACCATCATCACGTTTATCATCTCACTCACCCTGTTTTTCCAGTTCGACTCCGGGACCGCGGACCCTCAGTTCGGAGAGAGAGCCGAATGGATCGGATACGGCATCCAGTACCATGTCGGCATCGACGGGATCAGCCTGCTGCTCGTCCTGCTCACAACACTCCTGTTCCCCATCGCCATCCTCTCCTCCTGGAACTACATACAGGACAAGGTCAAGGAGTATCACATCTTCATGCTCATCCTCCAGACCGGTATCCTGGGGGTGTTCGTCTCCTTGAACCTGTTCCTGTTCTACGTGTTCTGGGAGGCCATGCTGATCCCCATGTATTTCCTGATCGGGATCTGGGGCGGCAAACGGCGTATCTACGCCACCATGAAGTTCGTCCTGTTCACGATGTTTGGCGGTCTGCTCATGCTGGTGGCGATATTTTTCCTGTACTCCACCTATTTCCAGGCCACGGGTGTCTATTCGCTTGATATCTTTGACCTTCAGAAGCTCATCCTCAAACCGGAGATCCAGATCTGGCTGTTCCTGGCCTTTGCACTGGCATTCGCCATCAAGGTCCCCATGTTCCCCTTCCACACCTGGCTTCCGGACGCACACGTAGAGGCGCCTACAGCCGGGTCGGTTATCCTGGCGGCCCTCCTGCTGAAGCTCGGCGCCTACGGCTTCCTGCGCCTGGCCCTGCCCCTCTTCCCGGACGCGGTGGCCAAGTTTGTCCCATTCCTCGCTGTTTTGTGTATCATCGGGATCATATACGGGGCGCTCATGGCCCTCATCCAGAAAGATATCAAATCGCTGGTGGCCTACTCCAGTGTGAGCCACATGGGCCTCATCATGCTGGCGGTGTTTGCCCTTAACGTCGAGGGGCTGCAGGGGGCCATCTACCAGATGCTCAGCCACGGGCTCAGTACCGGGGCCCTGTTCCTCTGCGTGGGGGTCCTGTACGAACGGGCCCACACCCGGCTGATCAAGGACTACGGGGGTGTCAGCAAACAGATGCCGGTGTTTTCGGCCTTCTTCCTCATCGCCCTGCTCTCCTCGGTCGGCCTCCCCGGGCTGAACGGTTTCGTGGGCGAGGTGCTCTGCCTGTTCGGGATCTTCAAGACCAACACGGTCTGGGCCATCCTGGGCATCACCACCATCATTCTGGCGGCCGGTTACCTGCTCTGGATGTTCCAGCGGGTGATGCAGGGCCCCATCACCAACAAAAAGATCCTCTCCTTCAAGGACCTGAGCCTGAGGGAGATCATGGTGTTCGTGCCCATCGTAATCCTGATGTTCTGGATGGGGCTCTATCCCGGCACCTTCCTCAGGAAGATGGACGCCTCCGTCCAGCATCTGATCAACCAGATCAAGAACCGGGAGACCTATTTTTCGCAGGGCTCGGATAACCATTATGTCCTGGGAGTCCGGACCGGCAGCCGTCCCTCCCAGGAATCTCAAATCCATAAGGAAGAAGACTCTCGATGAATACGTTCACGGCCCTGTATCCCCTTCTGAGCGTCGTCGTGGGCGCCTTGGTTGTTCTTCTCCTGGAAGTCTTCCTCAAGCGGGAGAACCGTGACTATCTGGCGTTTGTGTCGATACTCTTTCTGCTGAACGCCGGACGGGAATGCATCCGGGTCTGGAACCGGGATTACACCTATTTCGACGGCAACCTGCAGCTGGACAACATGGCTCTTTTTCTGTGCCTGATCCTGACGCTGGCCACCATTTTCGTGATCTTGATCTCCATGAAATACCTGCGGCAGCAGAATACCAATCTCGGGGAATACTACGCCCTGCTCCTCTTCGCGCTCTCCGGGATGATGATCATGGTCTCCTCTACCGATCTCTTGATCATATTCCTGGGGCTCGAAGTGCTCTCCATGTCGAGCTATGCCCTGGCCGGCCTCAAGCAGGGCGATGAGCGATCCATGGAAGCGGGCGTCAAATATTTCATGCTGGGCAGCTTCGCATCCGCTTTCCTGGTATTCGGCCTGGCTTTTCTCTACGGCGCCGCCCATTCCCTCGATATCCCCGCCATCATCGGTTTCTTCCGTGCGGACAACAGCTTCAGCCTCATGGGCCTGGCAGGATTGGGGCTCTTGATCGTTGGATTCGGGTTCAAGATCGCCGTGGTTCCTTTTCACATGTGGACCCCGGATGTATACGAGGGCTCCCCCACCCCGATCACGGCCTTTTTCTCGGTCGGCCCCAAGGCCGTCGGATTCGCCGTCCTGATCCGGCTCTTCCACCTCTACTGGACCGACTCCCTGAACTCCCAGATCGTTTCATCGGCCCTGTGGGTCATCGCCGTCCTGACCATGGTGGCTGGAAACCTGATCGCCCTGCGGCAGCGGAACATCAAGCGCATCCTGGCCTATTCCAGCATCGCCCATGCCGGGTATCTGCTGGTCGCCATCCTGGCCAAGGACAACGGCGGGCTGCTATTCTATCTGCTCGTGTATCTTTTCATGAATATCGGCGCATTCGCCGCCGTCACCGCGATGACCAAAAAGGGCACGGAATACGTGGACCTGGAAGACTTCAAAGGCATCGGCTTCCGCTATCCCTGGATCGGAGCCACCCTGGCCGTCTTCCTGGTCTCTCTGGCCGGATTCCCTCCCACCGGCGGATTCCTGGCCAAATTCTATATCTTCTCATCCGCCGTGCGCGAGGGCCTGATCCCGCTTGTGATCATCGGTGTGCTGGCCAGCCTGGTCTCGGTCTTCTACTACCTGCGTATCGTGGTCTACATGTACATGCACCCGGCGACCCACGACATCGAGATCGACACCTACAATCCGGCGCTTTTCCTGGTCCTCTTCCTCTGCCTGTACGGCGTGCTCCAGCTAGGCCTCTTCCCAGGCAACGTCCTGATCATCATCAAACAGGCCGTGGCCTCGCTCCCCCTCCTCTGATACACCCTCATCGTCAGTCCGGGCTATTTTGTCATTGCGAACTATTCTGTCACTGCGCCTAGACAAGGGATTTACGAAGTGAATAGGCTGGAGCAGGACATAAGCCGAATTCTGTTCCCGCCGTGACGGCGAGGGCGGTTATTTATCTGCCTCTCCAGAAGAGAGGTCAAGCGACCTACCCGCCCCGAGGCGGGCCACCTCATAACGGGGCCGATTTGGTCTTGCTCCGGATGGGGTTTACCCTGCCCCTGCCGTCACCGGCAGGGCGGTGAGCTCTTACCTCACCTTTTCACCCTTACTCCTGACGGAGCGGTGTGTTTTCTGTGGCACTTTCCTCCGGTCGCCCGGAGTCGCTGTTAGCGACCATCCTGCCCTGTGGAGTTCGGACTTTCCTCCCCTCCCTTCTCCTTCTCAGGAGAGGAAGGAGCAGCCGCCTCGCCTACTCCAGCCTTTATCTTTATACCATACTGTTCCAATTTCTTGTAGAGGTTGCTGCGCGGAGTATCGATCTGCCGGGCCGTACGGGAGATATTCCAGTCGTTCTCCTCAAGCTTCGCCAGGATGAACTCCTTTTCCGCCAAGTCGCGGAACTTCTTGAGGTTTTCCACCTGCGTCACATCCGGCAGGAAGAGGTCGGCCTCTCCCTTGAGGTATTCGGGGAGGTCCTGCCTGTCGATGATATCGGCATCGGTCATTATGAGCAGGCGCTCCACCACGTTCTTTAGCTCCCGCACGTTTCCCTTCCAGGGGAACTTCAGCATGGCCCCGATGGCAGCCGGCGTGAAGCTCTTGACACGGAAGTTGTTTTCAGCGACAAAATTGCCCACAAAATAATCGATGAGAAGCGGGATATCCTCTTTTTTATCCCGCAGGGCCGGAGAGTGGAGAGGTACGACGTTCAACCGGAAGTACAGGTCCTCGCGGAAATTTCCCTCCTCGATCTCCTTTTTCAGGTCCTTGTTGGTGGCGGCGATCACGCGTACGTCCACCTTTTCGATCCTGCCCGAACCCACCTTCTGGATCTCGCCCTCCTCCAGGACACGGAGGACCTTAGCCTGGGTTTTACGGCTCATGTCCCCGATCTCATCCAGGAAAACGGTTCCGTGATCGGCCAGTTCGAACTTTCCGGGTTTTTTCTCCGTCGCCCCGGTGAACGCTCCCTTGACATGGCCGAAGAGCTCGCTCTCGATCAATTCCTCTGGGATGGCGGCACAGTTGACCTGCACGAAAGCATCCTTGCTCCGCTGGCTGTGGCTGTGCACGGCCCGGGCGATAATCTCCTTGCCGGTCCCGCTCTCGCCGTAGATCATGATGGTGGCATTGGTGGGGGCGATCTTCAGGATCTGTTCCCAGAGGGCCTTCATCGAAGGGTGGTTCCCGATCAACTGGTATTTCTTCTCCGTCTTCTTCCTCAAGTCGCTGCACTCGCGAGCCAGCCGGTTCTGGCTGAGGGCGTTGCGGACGCTGAGCAGGACGCGTTCCCGGTGCAGGGGCTTCTCGAAGAAGTCGAACGCGCCCAGCTTGGTGGCTTCAACCGCCGTGTGGACCGTACCGTGGCCAGAGATCATGATCACTTCCGGAGAATACGGCCTCTTCTTCAGCTCGGCTAGGACCTCCAATCCGTCCAGGCCCGGAAGCTTGATGTCCAGCAGGACCAGATCGAGCCCTACCGTCTCGTCGATGGCCTTGAGCGCCTCTTCCCCGTCCGCGGCCTCCAGGATGGCATAGCCGTCGTATTCGAAGATCATCCTGAGGGATTTCCGGATGTTCTCCTCGTCATCCACGATCAGGATCTTTTCCTTGCGCTGTTTGCTCATAAGCGAATGATAATACACGCCTCCCAAAAGTGCAATCCTGCCAACCTCCCCCTCGCTGTTCCCACCCCGTCGGCTTGTGCGCAGCCGGAGGTTCGTGTAAGATGAAATCAGGAAAATGCGGAAAGCGCTGCTGCTCATCCTGCTCGTGATCCTGACCGGCACCATCGGCTACTACGTCCTGGAAGGCTGGCCATTCCTGGACGGCTTCTACATGACCATCATCACCATCTTCACCGTCGGTTTCCGTGAGGTACAGCCCCTTACCCCGGGGGGTCAATTGTTCACGGTTGTTCTCATCCTGGCCATAGTGGGAACACTCATCTATTCCTTCACCCTGTTCGGGGACATTGTGTTCGGAGGGGGCATGAGCGAGTTCCTCTGGAGAAAAAAAATGGGAAGACATATCAGCCGTGTGAGGGACCATTACATCGTATGCGGATACGGCCGCATGGGAGAGACCGTGGTCGAGCGCCTGAGCGCCGAAGGTGTGCCGTTCGTGGTCATCGACAATCGGGAATCCTCGCTCGCGCCCCTTGCAGAGTCCGGAGATACCCTGGTTATAGTGGGAGACGCGACTCAGGAAGATGTGTTGCTCCAGGCCGGGATCAAACACGCGCGCGGACTGGCCGCCCTGCTGCCCACGGATGCGGACAATCTCTATCTGACGCTCACCGCCAGGCTCATAAATCCCTCGCTGTTCGTCCTGGCCAAGGCCCTGGAAGACGAGGGGGAAAAGAAGATCCTCCAGATCGGCGCCAACAAGACCGTCAGTCCCTACAAGCTCGGCGGTTTGAAGATCGCTCAGGGGCTGCTGCGGCCCACCCTGGTGGATTTCATGGACCTCATCATACGCAGGCAGGAAATCTCGCTGCTCATGGAAGAGGTCGTGGTCCCCAAAGGTGCCAGGATCGCCGGGGGAAGCCTTGCCCAATGCCGGATCCGTCAACAGGCCAACATCATCGTGGTCGCGATCAAGAAGCCGGGTCAGGACATCACCTTCAATCCCTCACCGGAGACCGAGATTCAGGTCGGCGATACGCTGCTCGTCCTGGGTGATGAAGCATCCCAGAAAACCTTCCAAGACCTCTTCATTCAGGAAGCCGCATCGTGAAGCGACTTCGAATACGCGGGTTGTCGGCGATCATCCTGGCCGGCATCCTGCTCCTCACCGGAACCCTGAACTCCCAGGAAGAGGCTGAGAACAGCAAGTCCTTTGTCCTGGATAACGGGCTCAAGGTCTTCCTGTACGAAAAGAAGACCCTTCCCCTGGTCAACTGCGTGTTTGCCGTAAACATGGGATCCAAGGACGAGACAGAGACCAGCAGCGGCCTGGTCCATATCCTCGAACACTGCATCCTGTTTCGCGGCACCAGGCAACACAGCGGAGAGGAGATCGCCCGCGACATGCGGCGGCACGGGGCCTATTTCAACGCGCACACCGGTCGGGACCTTTCGACCTTCGAGATCACCATCCCGTCCGACCATTCCGACTTCGCCCTGCGGAGCCTCAAGGAGATCCTCTTCGAGCTGGAGTTCGATCAGGACGCGCTGGAGGAAGAAAAACAGGTCATTTTAGAGGAACTGAACCAGCTTCAGGACGACCCCTTCCGGCTGGCCACATCTTTGCTCTACCAGAACCTCTTCCCCGGCCATCCCTACCAGAGGCCGATCTACGGGACGCGGGAGATCATCGAGGGAGCGACGGTCGATCAGCTGTCGGATTTCTACGGCGGCTTCCTGATCCCGTCCAACTGTTCGCTGGCCGTGGTGGGAGATTTCCTTATTCCCGACATGGAAGAGAAAGTGAAGTCTGTCTTCGGGGACCTGGCCGACCAGGATTTCACGCCCTCGGAATTCACACCGAGCGGTCCCCTGCCCAAAACCGTGGAGATCGAGCGTGAGATGGATGTGCAGGTGGCCTACCTGGCCATCGGGTTGACCGCAGCCGATTACAACAGCGAGGACCAGTACGCCCTGGTTGTGCTGACAGAGATCTTCGGACGGGGCATCAACCCCATGATCTATCACCCTCTCAGCCGAAACCGGATCTATCCCAGCGGGCTGAGGATGGGTTACAGCGCCCACCTCTATGGCGGGGCCGTGACCATTGTCGTGGCATTGGAGCCCAAGCACCTCAAACGGGCCAAAAGGGAGCTCACCAAATACCTGAAACAGGCGCGGCGCCTGGATTACTCGAGCGACGATGTTTTCGGCGAGAATCAGCTGTATGCCATGGATTTTATGGAAAGCGCCAAGAACCGCATCCGTTTCCGGGGGGAGCAGGCCCGCGAACAGGGATTGGCCATCGCCATGTCCCTGGCCCGCTACATGCTGCTCAACGAGATCGCAGACCGGGGCGACTACCTCGAACACATCGCGGAGATCAACACCACCGACCTGCGCGGCACGGCGGGGAAGTACCTGTGCCAGAAAAACTGTGTGATCGTGACCATCGAACCGAAGAAGAAAAGATGAATTGCAGAGGGCGGACTCCATGAAAAGCACCGCGTTCCTGATTTTCACCATGCTCCTGATCATGACGATCGGTCCGCAAGCACAGAACTGGAGCGCATCCCTCAAGATGAGTACCCTGGAGAACGGGCTGCGGGTGGTCTGCGAACACGATCCCTCGTCACGGACGACCGTCGTCCAGTTCTTCATCAAAGGCGGGCAGCGCGCCGAGCCGGCGGGCAAGGCGGGCCTGGCCTACCTGACAACGCGCCTGGCCCTGGAGATCCCGGACCAGACACAGACACAGAAGCTCATGAATCAGGCCACATTTCTGTACGTGGCCGGGCGGGAAGATTACACCTACATCACGCTGTCCTGCCTGTCCGAAAACCTGGAGGAGACGCTCGAGCTGATCTCCCGGATCATGCGCAAGCCCCTGATGTCCGGGGTCCGGATCGACCGCGTAAAGGAGCAGATGGAGCGCCAGCTCAAGATCGAGGAGGACGACTCCGTCAACCTGGCGCACAACACCTACATGGCGGCCTATTTCAAGGATACTCCCTATGCCACTTCGGTGTACGGCAGCGAAGAATCGCTCAAGGCCATCAAAAAGAGAGACATAACCTGGTACTACCGGCATTTTCTCCATGCCGGCAACATGCTGGTCGTGGTGTCTTCAGACCTGGAGGAAAGCGCAATCACGCGCCTGATCGACAATTTTTACGGCCCCTTGCCCAACGGCCCGGTACCCGACCTCCCCACCTTCACGGCGCATCCGGCCCCGGAGGAATCCATCTTCATGGAAAAGGAGAAGGAACAATCCTTCGTCTCCGCGGCATTTGTCCTGAACATCCGGACGCCCCGGGAATACACGCTGGGTTATCTCCTGGACTGCCTGCTGGGCAAGGGCATCCAGTCCCGCCTGTGGGACCTCAGGGTGCGGCAGAAGCTCGCCTACTCGGTCCAATCACGGATGACGCATACACAGCAGGGTACACTGCTCGAGGCTTTCCTGGAAACGGAAAACGCCAAGACCGAAAAATCCCGCGAGGCACTGCGAGAAACCCTGACCGAGCTCCACGCGAAAGGCGTAGACGGCGATGAACTGGTGATGACGAAGAATTTTGCCAAGGCCCAGATCCTGCGCGGAAACGAGACCAAGGGAAACCGCAGCCTGACGCTGGCGTTCTACGAGGCCGTGGGCCTGGGATACGGCTTCCTGGAAAGGATCATGGGCGAGATCGACTCCGTCACACTGGATGAGATCAACCATTTCATCAAATCCAACCTGGCACCGAAAGATAGTCTCTTCGTGATCATCGGCCCGGCCCAAGCCGAGAAATAGACAACAAGACTCAGCCGGCCCCGATGATCTCCTCGAGTTCTGTGACGGTTTTGGGGATGGGCTTGCCCAGCACACGGCAGCCCTCTTCCGTGACCAGCACATCGTCTTCGATCCGGATGCCGCCGAAATCCCGGTACTCGTTGACCCGTTCGAAATCTATGAACTCCGTGTGTTTATCTTCCTTGATCCACTTGTCGATGAGCGCGGGGATGAAGTATATGCCCGGCTCTACGGTCAGTACATATCCCGGCCGCAGCTCCTTGGCCAGCCTGAGGAAGGCCAGTCCGAACTGGTCGCTTCGCTGGACGCTCTTGTCGTATCCCACGTACTTCTCGCCCAGGTCTTCCATGTCGTGGACATCCAGCCCCATCATATGCCCCAACCCGTGTGGCATGAAAAGCGCATGGGCCCCGGCTTTTACCGCCTCATCCACATCGCCGCGCATCAGGCCCAGGTCGTTCAAGCCGGCCGCGAGGGTGGTTACGGCCCGGAGGTGAACCTGTTTGTTCATGACCCCGGGATGGATGGAATCGATGGCCGTGGTCTGGGCGTTGAGCACGATGTTGTAGACATCCTCCTGTTTCCGGCTGAAGCTGCCGCCCACCGGTATGGTGCGTGTGATGTCTCCCGCATAATGCATGCCTGTTTCCGCCCCGCTGTCATTGACCATCAGGCGGCCCTCTTCCAGTGTATTGCCATGATAGTGGTTGTGCAGGATCTGGCCGTTCATGGTCAGTATGACCGGGAAGGACACAAACCCTCCGTGGGAGAGTGCGATCCCCTCGATCCGGCCGGCGATCTCACTCTCCAGCACTCCCGGCTTGGCCATCCGCATGGCCGTGGTGTGCATGTCATGGGTGGCGTCGAGCGCCAGTTCGATCTGTTCGATCTCTTCCGGTATCTTTACGGACCGCTGCTCCACCACCGCCATGACCAGCTCTTCTGAAACTTTATCTCTCAACTTATCAGCGGGGATCTCCAGCAAGCTCTGCAGCTTGAGGACGTTCTCGGGGCGGTATGGGGGCAGGATGTGGACCTTCTTCCCCTTTGCCAGCGAATCCCTCATCGTTTCCTTCAACTTTTCCAGGGGAAGGGTTTCTGTGATGCCCACCCGGGCCGCCCGGTCCCGCATGAGCGGCTGGTCTCCCATCCAGATGATGTCATCCACACTGATATCGTTGCCGAACAGGATGTCCCGGTCCGCCTCCACATCGATAATCCCGGCCAAATCCGGAGAATCCAAGCCGAAAAAGTAGAGGAACGAGCTGTCCTGCCGGAAATGATAGGGGTTGGCGGGATAGTTCATGGGACTTTCCTGGTTTCCCAGGAAGAGCAGCACTCCCGACCCAAGCTTCTGTCTGAGCCGGGCGCGTCTCTGGGTATAGATCTTCGCTTCGAACATGTCTCTCTCTCCTTCTATTTTACAGGTATGATTTGCGGATTAAAGTACCTGTATACCAACTCCCATCACAAAAATCAACCGCCGTCCAGACCCTCCCCCACCAGAGTATCCCACCCTCCTTTTCGCGTAACGCCACCCTCCTAAAAGGAATGGGGGCGGAGCGCTGTGTGCCACCTCCCTATTATCCCCCATCACAGGACAGATCAGGGGGCTGAATCAGCGGAGGCGGGGGAGAGAGCGGGCCGTGGGGGCCAGGGCCAGGCCTCCCCGGGAGGTGACCCTGAGCTCCGAAGGGAGCATGCGGCCGCTGGAGAGGACGGCGTCTATGGTCTCATCCAGGGGAATGGGATTGTCATATCCGCCCAGGATGAGGTCGGCGCACACGAACGCCCCTGAGGCAGCGACCGCGTTCCGGGTGTGGCAGGGGATCTCACACATCCCCTGTACCAGGTCACATACTAGGCCCATCGTGTTCTGAAACGAGATGGCGGCCGCATCGGCGGCCTGCCGGGCGCTGCCTCCTGACATCTCGATCACCAGAGCGGCGGCCATGGCCCCGGCCGCCCCTATCTCCACCTGACATCCGGCCGTTTCCGCCGCGAAGGTGGCGCGCTCGGCCACCACCACTCCGACGGCCGAAGCCGCCAGCAGGCCCAGCACGGCCTCCTCCTCCGTCCTCCCCGGCTCTTCCATGAGGGTGACGACAACCCCGGGTATGACTCCGGCGGCTCCACCCGTGGGCGCGGCGCACACGACCCCAAGGCTGTTCGAGACATGCATGACGGCCAGAGCCCTGGCCGCGGCCCGCGTGTGCATTCCCCCGACAGCCACGCGCCCCTGCTTCTCCGCCTGGAAAACATCTCCCGCCGAGGGACGGAGAAGCTGCATGCGGACTTTCTCGTGCCTCAGGCCCCGCTCCACGGAACGGCGCATGACCCCCAGCCTCTTCGTCATCTCCTCCAGGACCTCATCCTGGGGGATGCCCAGGAGCCGGGACTCGTGGTCCAGAGCCAGGCGGCCGAGGCTTGCGCCCCGGCTTTCTGACAGGGACACCATGTCTGATGCGCTGCGGAAGACCGGCTCGCCTGGGGTGACATAAAAGACCGGGGCACAGTGGAGCACATCCCGGGAGCCGGCCGCGCGTCGCACCTCCTCCAGCAGACCATTGCCCCATTCCGTATCGGAGATGAACTGCAGGAGGACCCGCTCCTCCTGCTGCTGTCTTTCTTCAGAGATTCCAGCACTACCCTGTGCCGACACCTGGGCTGAAGCCCGGTCTGCCGTATCCCGGTCACACTCCAGTATGTAGACATGGCTTTTACCTTGCAGGTCCACAGGCCAGCCCCGGAACCGCGTCAGCCGGATGCCGCCGCCTCCGGTAGAGCAGGCCTCCACTTCCAGGCTCCGGCCCCGCATCGATTTCAGCTTCATGTGCACAAAATTGGGATGGTCCGCCTGATCCATCCGCCGCACTTCGAAAGAAAAATCTCTCCCCTCTTCTCGTGCTAGCTCCAGGGCCTGCGGAAAACGATCGTCCGTAATGGACCAGCCCAGAAACCCGGCCGCAAAGGCCAGGTCTACGCCCTGTTCCCGGTAGACCTGGGAGTAGGATCCGCCCGGATCGAACGTCAGCCGGATCTCGCAGGCATCGTCTCCCCACAGGGAGCGGGCCATACGTCCGATACGAAACGAACCGGCGGTGTGAGAGCTGCTGGGGCCCCGCATGACCGGCCCCAGAACATCGTTGAAAATGCTGACCTTGTCCATTGTGATATAATATATTTTTCCAGATAAAAAATGAAGAGGCACGTCCCACATGGGAGGAGATCGGCATGAAGGAATCGTGCAAACCCGCTCTGGCATTGGCTTTGTTGCTCACGCTCGTATGCGGCATCCGGGCCGCCGCTTCGGACAGCTTTGATGCGTCGGTGTACGCACACCGACGGGAGGCCCTCATGCAGAAGTTTGAGGGCGGGATCGCGATCCTGACGCAGAGGGTCTGGGGCGGCAAGGACTTTTACTATCTCACGGGATTCGACGAGCCGGAAGCGATCTGCCTGCTCATCCCGGACGGCAAAGTCCGTTATGTGCTGTTCGTACGGCCCGACGATCCGGCCCGTACGCTGTGGACAGGGAAACGACACGGTGTGAAGGCCGCCAAGGAGATTTTCGGCGCGGACGCGGCCTTCCCCCTCGATCAGTTCGAAAACGTCCTCCCCCGGTATCTCAGAGGCCGAGACCGGATATACTGCAGCCCCCGGGACCGGGAACTGCTCGATCTGCTGCAGCGGTGGGTGGGGAATCCAACTTCCGGCTATCCTCAGACCATCAGCGACCCCACGGCTCACATCCATGCCATGCGGCTCATCAAAGATGCGGAAGAGATCCGGCTTCTGCGCGAGGCCGCAGCCATCACCTGCGAGGCCCTGCGCGAGGTCATGAAAGCGGCCGCGCCGGGCATGTACGAATATGAGCTGGAGGCGATCCTGGAGTATGTCTTCCACAGGAGCGGCTCTCCCCGCACCGGGTTCCCCTCCATCGTGGGATCGGGACCCAACGCCACCATCCTCCACTACGAGACCAACCGCAGGCGGACGGAGGACGGGGACCTGGTCCTGATGGACGTGGGGGCCGAAGTCGGCCGCTACACGGCGGACGTGACCCGCACATTCCCCGTGAACGGGCGCTTCTCCCTGAAGCAGCGGGAGGTTTACGAGATCGTGCTCGAGGCCAACCGCAGGGCAGTCTCCTTCATCACCCCGGGTGTGGGGCTCTACGAGGTCCACATACAGGCGCTCCAGGTGGTCCGGGAGGGACTTCTCCGCCTGGGCCTGATCACGGACACGGAGAGCGAATGGCAGACTGGCGTGGGGCTCATGTACAACACCAACCACTGGATCGGCCTGGACGGCCACGATGTGGGAGGGCGCGGACCCAGGGACGGGGTGGGGATGAAGCTCAGGCCCGGAATGGTGCTCACGGTCGAACCCGGGATCTATGTGGGGGAGCACTCACTCAAGATCGTGGAGGCCCGCATGCAGCAGGCGGCCCCGGCCAGGCGCAAGGAGATGGAGGACTTCATCGCCGCGGTCAAGCCGGCGGTGGCCAAGTACATGAATATCGGCATCAGGATCGAAGACGATGTCCTGGTCACGGACGAAGGGCACGAGGTCCTCTCTAAGGGGGCTCCGAAGGGGATCCGGGACATCGAAACCCTGATGAAACAGGCCAGCCACCTCAACCGCTAGGGGCTGCCGTCTGATCCCTATTTTATCTCTTTTATCCAGATGTTTCGGAATTCGACACGAGACCCGTGTCCCAGGAAACCGATGTGTCCCTTGGACCTCCGGAGCCCGGGATGTTCCAGGCCGTCCGCGGTCCCCGAGGCGGAGGCTTCGTCGATGTCCGCATCTACGATCGTCACACCGTTGAGGGCCACGGTGATCCGCCGCCCCCGGGCCGTCACTTCCTGAAAGTTCCACTCGCCCACCGGCCTCTGATGCCCCCGCTCGGCAGGGACCACACCGTAGATGGAGCCGTGGTACTGGTAGGGTTCCAGTTCCTGGTACTTGGGTGCGCTGTTGTCCAGGATCTGGAGCTCCATGCCCACATAGGCGGCGTTGCCTTCGGGCGGTGTCCGGATGCCCAGGCCGTTGTTGGCTCCGGGTGTGAGCCGGAATTCGAAGCGGAGGATAAAATCTGCGAACTCCTTCTCCGTGTACAAGCTGCCGCTTCCGCGGTCGGGATGGATCACGATCTTCCCGTCTTCGGCCGCATAGCCCTGGGTATCGCCCATCCA